>NZ_LZKU01000044.1 GCF_001672975.1 Mycobacterium sp. 1465703.0 | reverse complement strand
CAAGGGCGGTGAAATCGAGATGGACGGGCACCGGATCGCGGTCCCGGTCTCGACCGACCAGATGAAGACGGTCGCCAAGCTGTCCGGCGGGCAGTCCTACACCGCCACCAACCTCGGCGAGCTGGAGAAGAGCTACAACGCCATCGAGAACGAGATCGGCTACCGCACGGTGCCCGGACCGGGCAGCTCCGGCTGGCTGCGCCTGGGCGTCCTGACCGCACTGATCGCGACGGCGCTGGCCCTGCTGATCAACCGGCGGCTGCCCAGCTGACGACTCAGGCGGGCAGCCTGCGGTTGAGCAGCAGGCCGGCCAAGATGGCGCCGGCCATGACGAAGGCGCCGAGCAACATCCAGGCCATGCTCGCGTCGCCCTTGACGGTCTCGTAGCCGATCTGGCGCTGCAGCGTCGAGTACACGTTCTTCAGCGAGTCCAGGCTGTCGGCGTGAAACGACTGGCCCTCGGTGATCTCGCAGATCTTCTGCAGGGTCTGGTCATCCACCGGAACGGGGATGGTGGCGCCCTCGTAGTCGACGGTGCCGTACGGGGTGCCGAACGAGATCGTCGAGATCTGCACGCCCTCGGCTTTGGCGGCCCGGGCCGCGGTGAACGCCCCCTGCGGAGCGTTCGGGTCCAGCGGCACGTTCTCGCCGCCGTCGGAGAGCAGCACGATGCGGGCCGGCGGCGGATTGTCGCCCCCGGCGACCGCGGTGGCACTGATCGCGTGCAGAGCGGTGAAGATGGCTTCGCCGGTGGCGGTGCTGTCGGCGAACTCCAGCTTCTTCAGCGCGTCGATGGTCGCCTGATGTTGCGGGGTCGGCGGCACCAGCAGATAAGGCGTGCCCGCGAAACCGACCAGGCCGAGGTTGATGCCGGGGGTGAGCTGGCCGGCGAACTGAGTGGCGGCCTGTTCGGCGGCCTTGAGCCGGTTGGGTTCGACGTCGGTCGCGCGCATGGACTGCGACATGTCGATCACCAGCATGATGACGGCGCGGTTGAGCGG
>NZ_LZKU01000043.1 GCF_001672975.1 Mycobacterium sp. 1465703.0 | reverse complement strand
GTTGCGGTGGCCGGAAATCGACTGCGCACATCCGCTCGACGACGGCACCGCGGGCGTGCTGTACCAATCGATCGACCGGACGGCCGACACCATGGGGCCAGACGCCACCCGGTGGCGGCGCGCCGTGGGCGACCTTGCCGCGAACTTCGACGACCTGGCTCACGATGTGCTGCGCCCGGTGATCAACATCCCGCATCACCCGATTCGCCTCGCCGCCTTCGGGCCGCGAGCGGTGTTGCCGGCCACCGTGATGGCCCGCTGGTTTCGCACCGAGCAGGCACGGGCCCTGTTCGGCGGTCAGGCCGCCCACGCCTACACCCGACTGGACCGCCCGCTGACCACGGCGCTCGGGTTGATGTTCGCCGCCACCGCGCACCGGTACGGCTGGCCGGTTGCCGAAGGGGGATCGGGGTCGATCATCGCCGCCCTGGCCGCCGTCCTGGAAGCGCACGGCGGCACCATCGCCACCGGCGTGACCGTCACCGGCCGGCGCGACATCCCCGACGCCGACATCGTCATGCTCGACCTGAGCCCCGCCGCGGCACTGCGCATCTACGGCGACGCCATGCCCGCCCGCATCAAGCGGTCCTACCGGCGCTACCGCCAGGGATCCTCGGCATTCAAGGTCGACTTCGCCATCGACGGCGACATCCCCTGGACCAACCCCGACTGCCGGCGTGCCGGCAGCGTCCACCTCGGGGGTCCCTTCGCCGAGATCGCCGATACCGAACGTCAACGCGCGCAAGGCAAAATGGCCGAGCGGCCGTTCGTCCTGGTGGGGCAGCAGTACCTGGCCGACCCGTCGCGGTCGTCGGCCAACATCAACCCCATCTGGTCCTACGCCCATGTGCCGTTCGGCTACACCGGCGACGCCACCGCGGCCATCGTCGACCAGATCGAGCGGTTCGCCCCCGGGTTCCGCGACCGCATCGTCGCGACCGCCAGCTTGGGCACCGCCGAACTGGCGGCCTACAACCCCAACTACATCGGCGGCGACATCATCGGCGGCGCCAACGACGGCCTCCAGGTCATCCTGCGGCCGCGCATCTCCACCAACCCATATGCGATCGGCGTGCCGGGTGTCTACCTGTGTTCGCAGTCCACGCCGCCGGGAGCCGGTATCCACGGGCTGTGTGGCTACCACGCCGCCGAAGCGGCGCTGCGCTGGGTGCGCAAGCGCGCTGGCGGGTGATGTTCGGCACACCTTCTGACGTGTGCCGACAGCCAGCCAGCGAAGGCAACGGTCCACACTCTGACCGGCCCGGCAACCGTGCGTGTTGCTGATCTAGGCTGACCACAGGCAGTGTCTAGCGCACATGGAAAAGACATCGAAAAGACGACTCAGGAAATGAGGAGAGACAAGTGACGGTCCGAGTAGGTATCAACGGCTTCGGTCGAATCGGGCGGAACTTCTACCGGGCCTTATTGGCTCAACAGGAGCAAGGCACCGCTGATATCGAGGTGGTCGCGGTCAACGACCTCACCGACAACGCCAGCCTGGCGCACCTGCTGAAATTCGACTCCATCCTGGGCCGCCTGCCCTACGACGTCAGCCTCGAGGGCGACGACACCATCGTGGTCGGCAGCAAGAAGATCAAGGCGCTGGAGGTCAAGGAAGGCCCGGCGGCGCTGCCCTGGGGTGACCTGGGCGTCGACGTCGTCGTCGAATCCACCGGCATCTTCACCAACGCCGCCAAGGCTAAGGGCCACCTGGACGCCGGCGCCAAGAAGGTGATCATCTCCGCGCCCGCGACCGACGAGGACATCACCATCGTGCTGGGCGTCAACGACGACAAGTACGACGGCAGCCAGAACATCATCTCCAACGCGTCGTGCACCACCAACTGCCTGGGACCGCTGGCCAAGGTGCTGCACGACGAGTTCGGCATCGTCAAGGGCCTGATGACCACCATCCACGCCTACACCCAGGACCAGAACCTGCAGGACGGGCCGCACAAGGATCTGCGCCGGGCCCGCGCCGCGGCGCTGAACATCGTGCCGACCTCCACCGGCGCGGCCAAGGCCATCGGCCTGGTGCTGCCGGAGCTGAAGGGCAAGCTGGACGGGTACGCGCTGCGGGTGCCGATCCCCACCGGCTCGGTCACCGACCTCACCGCCGAGCTGAAGAAGTCAGCCACCGCCGACGAGATCAACGCCGCGATGAAGGCCGCCGCCGAAGGGCCGATGAAGGGCATCCTGAAGTACTACGACGCGCCGATCGTGTCCAGCGACATCGTCACCGACCCGCACAGCTCGATCTTCGACTCGGGTCTGACCAAGGTGATCGACAACCAAGCCAAGGTGGTGTCCTGGTACGACAACGAATGGGGCTACTCCAACCGCCTCGTCGACCTGGTCGCCCTGGTCGGCAAGTCGCTGTAAACCGTGGTTGTCCACACTCTGAAAGACCTTCTCGCCGAAGGTATTTCCGGTCGCGGCGTGCTGGTTCGCTCCGATCTGAACGTGCCGCTCGACGACGGGAAGATCACGGACCCCGGCCGGATCATCGCCTCGGTGCCGACGCTGAAGACGTTGGTCGAGGCGGGCGCCAAAGTGGTGGTCACCGCGCACCTGGGGCGCCCCAAGGGCGGACCCGACCCGAAGTTGTCGCTGGCCCCGGTGGCCGCGGCGCTCGGTGAGCAGCTCGGCCGGCACGTCCAACTGGCCGGCGACGTGGTCGGCACCGACGCGCTGGCCCGCGCCGAGGGCTTGACCGACGGTGACGTCTTGCTGCTGGAGAACATCCGCTTCGACGCCCGCGAAACCAGCAAGGATGACGGCGAGCGGCTGGCGCTGGCCAAGCGGCTGGCCGAATTGGTCGGGCCCACCGGAGCATTCGTCTCGGACGGCTTCGGTGTGGTGCACCGCAAGCAGGCCTCCGTGTACGACATCGCCACCCTGCTGCCGCACTTTGCCGGCACGCTGGTCGCCGAGGAGATCCAGGTGCTGGAGCAGTTGACCAGCTCCACCAAACGCCCGTATGCGGTGGTGCTGGGCGGGTCGAAGGTGTCCGACAAGCTCGGTGTCATCGAGTCGCTGGCCACCAAGGCCGACAGCATCGTGATCGGCGGCGGCATGTGCTTCACTTTCCTTGCCGCGCAGGGATATTCGGTGGGCAAATCGCTGCTCGAAGAAGACATGGTGGAAACCTGCCGGAACCTTCTCGACACCTACGTCGACGTGCTGCGCCTGCCGAGGGACATCGTGGTGGCCGAGAAGTTCGCGGCTGACTCACCGCCGCAAACGGTGTCGGCCGACGCCATCCCGGACGACGCGATGGGCCTGGATATCGGACCGGGATCGGTCAAACGGTTCACGGCGCTGTTGTGCAACGCCAGGACCTTGTTCTGGAACGGCCCGATGGGCGTGTTCGAGTTCCCCGCCTTCGCCGCCGGCACGAAGGGTGTCGCCGAGGCCATCGCGGAGGCCACCGGCAAGGGCGCGTTCAGCGTGGTGGGCGGCGGCGACTCCGCGGCCGCAGTGCGCGCGCTGGGCATCCCGGAGGGCGACTTCTCGCACATCTCCACCGGTGGCGGAGCGTCGCTGGAATACCTTGAGGGCAAAACACTTCCGGGTATCGAGGTGTTGAGCCGACCCCAGCCCGACCGCAACCAGGAAGGCCCCTAAGCGTGAGCCGCAAACCGCTGATCGCCGGCAACTGGAAGATGAACCTCAACCACTTCGAAGCGATCGCGCTGGTGCAAAAGATCGCGTTCGCGTTGCCGGACAAGTACTACGACAAGGTCGACGTCGCGGTGCTGCCGCCGTTCACCGATCTGCGCAGCGTGCAGACCCTGGTCGACGGCGACAAACTGCGGCTGACCTACGGCGGGCAAGACCTGTCCGAGCACGATTCGGGTGCCTACACCGGCGATATCAGCGGTGCTTTCCTGGCCAAGCTGGGCTGCACGTTCGTCGTTGTCGGGCACTCCGAGCGGCGGACCTACCACCACGAGGACGACGCGGTGGTGGCCGCCAAGACGGCTGCGGCGCTCAAGCATGAATTGACTCCGATCGTCTGCATCGGCGAGCACCTCGACATCCGCGAGGCCGGAAAGCACGTCAGCCACTGCGAGGAACAAGTGCGCGGCTCGCTGGCCGGGCTGTCCGCCGAACAGATCAGCAAGGTCGTCGTCGCCTACGAACCGGTGTGGGCCATCGGCACCGGGCGGGTGGCCAGCGCGGCCGACGCCCAAGAGGTGTGCGCAGCGATCCGCGCCCAACTCGGCACCCTGGCGTCACCGCAGATCGCCGAGGACGTGCGGGTGCTCTACGGCGGATCGGTGAACGCCAAGAACATCGGTGAGCTCATCGCCCGCGAGGACATCGATGGCGGTCTGGTGGGCGGTGCGTCCCTGGACGGCGAGCAGTTCGCGACGCTCGCGGCGATCGCCGCCGGTGGGCCCCTGCCCTGAGAACGGGCCGGTCCCGGTAGGCTAGCCGTCATGCAGTTGGCTCTACAGATCACCCTGGTCGTCACCAGCATCCTGGTGGTGCTGCTGGTGCTGCTGCACCGCGCCAAGGGTGGCGGCCTGTCCACGCTGTTCGGTGGCGGTGTGCAATCCAGCCTGTCCGGCTCCACAGTGGTGGAGAAGAACCTGGACCGGCTGACGTATTTCATCACCGCCATCTGGCTGGTGTGCATCGTCGGCATGGAACTGCTGATCAAATACCGGTAACGGGCGATAGCTGATTCCGCGCGTTCACATTGCTGCGGTGAGTCTCCACAGTGCTTCGCGGTCGACCGAGCCGGAACGGTCCAGCGGGCTGAGCACGACGTCGGTGGCTCCGGCGTCACGGTAGCGGCGCAACTGGCGTGCGACAGATTCCTCGGGTCCGATTGCGGCGAGGTCGACGACACTGGCGAGGCCCTCTCGGGCGATCACATTGCGATAGGACGGGATGGCCTCATAAAAGCTCAGCTGTTGGGCGGCGGCGGCGCGAGCGCCCTCGACGTCGTCGGACAACAGCACGGGCACCGCGGCGATGACGCGGGGTGCCGGGCGGCCCGCCTCGGCCGCCGCCTTGGTGATTTCGGGCACGATGAATTCTCCGATAGTCCGGGGCCCGGCCAAGTAGGGCAGTGTCCCGTCGGCCAGTTCGCCGGTGACCCGCAATGCCTTGGGGCCCATCGCCGCCACATACACCGGGATCGGTGTACCGCCGGGCACCTGCACCGGCCAGGTGGGGCTGGCGCTGAGTTCGCTGCCATGAAAGTCGACGCCGCCCGTGTTGAACACCGACGCCAGTATCGTCAGGTGCTCGCGTAGCCGGGTGATGGTGTTGGGCCATTCGGTGCCGAACGCGGGACCTTCCACTTGGCGGGCACCCAGTCCCAGCCCCAGGCTGAAGTTTCCGTGCGCGGCGGCCTGCGCCGTTTGCGCCAATGAGGCGATGATCAGCGGGTGGCGGGGGTTGATCGGCACCACCGAGGTGCCCACGCCCAGCCCGGGCACGGCGGCTCCGACGACCGCGGCGAGCGCGATCGCGTCGTAATTCTGCTGCTGGGGCAGCCACACCTGCGCGACCCCGAGCTCGTGGGCCCGTTTGGCTTGGGCTATCACGTCATCGACCAGATTGGGGGCGTCGGGACGGGCCATGAGAATGATTCCGGCGGACATGTTCGCAACCAACACGCTCAGCAGGCCCATCATTCCTGCCAAATCACGGTGATCTGACCCACTGGGCGCCACGGTAATTCGCGGTTGCGGGTGATCCCCGACGGGCGGAAGCCGACATCCGCGTCGATACTGGGTCCCATGGCTGAGGCATTCGACAGCGCGCTGGCACCGATTGGCGCCGTGCAGCGCACCCTGGTCGGTCGTGAGGCGACGGAGCCGATGCGGGCCGACATCAGGCTGCTGGGCACCATTCTGGGCGACACGGTGCGCGAGCAGAACGGGCACGAGGTGTTCGAGCTCGTCGAACGCGCCCGGGTGGAGTCGTTCCGGGTGCGGCGCTCCGAGATCGACCGGGCCGAGTTGGCGCAGATGTTCGACGGCATCGACATCCACCAGGCCATCCCGGTGATCCGGGCGTTCAGCCACTTCGCGCTGCTGGCCAACGTCGCCGAAGACATCCACCGGGAACGTCGCCGGGCGATTCACGTCGCCGCCGGCGAGGCGCCGCAGGACAGCAGCTTGGCCGCGACCTACGCCAAACTCGATCGGGCGCAACTGGATTCAGCCACCGTCGCCGACGCGCTCAAGGGTGCCGTGGTGGCCCCGGTGATCACCGCGCACCCCACCGAGACGCGCCGGCGCACCGTCTTCGTCACCCAGCACCGCATCACCGAACTGATGCGGCTGCACGCCGAGGGGCACCGGGAAACCGACGACGGCCGCAACATCGAACTCGAGTTGCGCCGCCAGGTCCTCACGCTGTGGCAGACCGCACTGATCCGGTTGTCCCGATTACAGATCACCGACGAGATCGAGGTGGGGCTGCGGTATTACGCCGCCGCGTTCTTCAAGGTGATCCCGCAGGTCAACGCCGAGGTCCGGGATGCGTTGCGGACCCGCTGGCCCGACGCCGACCTGCTGGACCAGCCGATGCTGCAGCCCGGCTCGTGGATCGGCGGCGACCGGGACGGCAACCCGAACGTGACCGCCGACGTGGTGCGCCAGGCCACCGGCAGCGCCGCCTTCACCGCGCTGGCGCACTACCTGGCCGAACTGACCGCATTGGAGCAGGAGCTGTCCATGTCGGCGCGCCTGGTCGCGGTGACGCCCGAGCTGACCGAGCTGGCCGAGGGCTGCGCGGAGAAGGCCCGCGCCGACGAGCCGTATCGGCGCGCGGTGCGGGTGATCCGCGCCCGGCTGACCGCGACGGGCGCCGAGATCCTGGACCGGCGACCCCAGCACGAGCTGGATCTGGGGTTGACGCCGTATTCCGTACCGGGCGAGCTGCAGGCCGACCTGGACACCATCGATGCGTCACTGCGTAAGCACGGCAGCGCGCTGCTGGCCGACGATCGCCTGGCGCTGCTACGAGAAGGCGTGCGGGTCTTCGGTTTTCATCTGTGCGGCCTGGATATGCGGCAGAACTCCGACGTGCACGAGGAGGTGGTCACCGAGCTGTTGGCCTGGGCCGGGGTGCATCCGGATTACGGCTCGCTGGCCGAAGACGAGCGGGTCGAACTCCTGGCCGCCGAGCTCGGTACCCGCCGACCGCTGGTCGGCGACCGCGCGGAACTGTCCGACCTGGCGCGCGGCGAGCTGGGCGTGGTGCGTGCGGCCGCGCACGCCATCCAGCGGTACGGACCGTCCGCGATTCCCAACTACGTGATTTCGATGTGCCGCTCGGTCTCCGACGTCCTGGAGGCCGCAATCCTGCTCAAGGAAGCGGGCCTGATCGATGCGTCCGGAGACACGCCGTACTGCCCGGTGGGCATCTCACCGCTGTTCGAGACGATCGACGATCTGCACAACGGTGCGACGATCCTGCATGCCATGCTCGAGCTCCCGCTGTACCGGGCACTGGTGGCGGCGCGCGGCGACAGCCAGGAAGTGATGCTGGGCTACTCCGACTCCAACAAGGACGGCGGCTATCTGGCTTCCAGCTGGGCGGTTTACCGCGCCGAGCTGGCCTTGGTTGAAGTCGCGCGCAAAACCGGAATTCGGTTGCGGCTCTTCCACGGTCGCGGAGGTACCGTCGGCCGGGGCGGCGGTCCGAGCTACGAAGCCATCTTGGCGCAGCCGCCCGGAGCCGTGAACGGCTCGCTGCGGCTCACCGAGCAGGGCGAGGTGATAGCCGCCAAATACGCCGAACCACAAGTGGCGCAACGCAATCTGGAAAGCCTGTTGGCGGCCACGCTGGAGTCCACGCTGCTGGATGTCGAGGGCCTGGGCGACACCGCGGAGCCGGCGTACGCGGTGTTGGACGAAGTGGCCACCCTGGCGCAGCGTGCGTACGCCGAATTGGTGCACGAGACACCGGGTTTCGTGGACTATTTCATGGCTTCCACGCCGGTCAGCGAGATCGGTTCGCTGAACATCGGTAGCCGGCCCACCTCACGTAAACCCACCCAGTCCATCTCGGACCTGCGCGCCATCCCATGGGTGCTGGCGTGGAGCCAATCGCGGGTGATGCTGCCCGGCTGGTACGGCACCGGGTCGGCATTCGAGCAGTGGATCGCCGCGGGCCCGGAAACCGAAACCGAGCGGGTGGACATCCTGCATGACCTCTACCAGCGGTGGCCGTTCTTTCGCAGCGTGCTGTCGAATCTGGCTCAGGTGCTGGCCAAAAGCGACCTCGGCTTGGCGGCGCGTTACGCCGAATTGGTGGACGACGAAGAACTACGCGACCGGGTTTTCGACAAAATCGTCGACGAGCATCGGCGCACCATCGCCATGCACAAGCTCATCACCGGCCAGGACAACCTGCTCGCCGACAACCCTTCGCTGGCGCGTTCGGTGTTCAACCGCTTCCCGTATCTCGAGCCGCTCAACCACCTGCAGGTGGAGCTGCTGCGCCGGTACCGCTCGGGCGACGACGACGAATTGGTGCAGCGCGGCATTCTGCTGACGATGAACGGACTGGCCAGCGCGCTGCGAAACAGCGGCTGATACTTGCGAATCGGTCGCCGGACGGACCCGGTCGCGCCTACCCTGATTGACGCGACATCGACCAAGGAGACCAGTGAGCGGATCCGGACTACCCCTGTGGCTACTTCTGGTTTCAGTCATCGCCGTCGCGATCGCCCTTGCGGTGGTCAGCATCTGGCTGGGAAACCGCATTCTGCCGATACAACGGTATGGGAAAGAACAGAATCCGGCGATCAACTCGTTCGTCATCGTCGTCGGATTCATTTACGGCGCTCTGCTGGGTCTCACCGTGGTGACCAGCTGGGAGCACTTCTCATCCACGCAGGTCGTCGTCTCCGGTGAGGCGTCGGCGCTGACGACGATGTACCGGCAAACCGTCGCGATGCCCGAACCGGAGCGCACCGAAATTCAGGAGTTGTTGCGCAAATACGCGGGCGCGGTGGCCGGCCCCGAGTGGAACAAGCAGCGCAACGACGGCGCACGCGCCGCGATCACCCGGATGTATCGCACTGTCGGTCGCCAGCAGCCCAACATCGCGGCGAAGCCGATCAATCAGCAATTCCTCAATCAGTTGAGCGTGTTGGCTTCCGACCGCAACGAGCGAATCGTGGGCACCAAGCCCCGGATACCCGGGCTGATGTGGGCGGGCCTGATCTTCGGCGCGGTTGTGCTGGTTGCGTTTACCGGTTTGCTGCGGATGGGTAGCACGGTCGGCCACGTCATGGTGTCCAGTACGGTCGCGGTGCTGCTGGGTCTGCTGCTGTGCGTCGTGTTCCAACTCGACCACTCGTATGCGACCCAGCAACGGATCACCTCCGGGCCGTTTCAGCACGCCCTGGACATTTTCGATTCCGTCGACAACGACAGCCGGTACTTCCCGCGCTGAGCATTCACCTTGGCGGCCGCAACAGGGGCCTGGTTATGGTTGGGTCCGGGGGCTTGGCCGCACGGCCGTACGCAGTGGACGTCTATGCAACGGGGAGGGTTGGCATTGCAGACCATCACATTCGGCAAGACAGGGCTTGAGGTTTCCCGGTTGGCCTTCGGTACCTGGGAGTTTTGTAGCGACTGGGGCCATGCCGACGAGGACGCCGCGATCACCATGATCCGCAGCGCCCGCGACCTGGGGATCAATTTCTTCGACACCGCCCAGCAATACGGATTCGGGGCGTCCGAACGCCTGCTCGGGAAGGCTCTGCGCGACGATCTCAAAAAGTCCCGCGACGAGGTGGTGGTCGCCACCAAAGGCGGATTGCGTGCCACCGACCACGGGCTGGTCCGGGACGGCAGCCCGGAATGGCTGAGAAAAGGTGTGGAGTCCAGTCTCAACGCGCTGGGCATCGACCACATCGACGTCTACCTGGTGCACTGGCCCGATCCCAACACTCCGGCTGCCGAGACCGCCGGCGCGCTCGCGGAATTGGTGTCGGAAGGCAAGATTCGGCACGTGGGCGTATCGAATTATCACACCGCGCAGGTGCGGGAGTTTTCCGAGACGCTTCCGGTGGAGGTGGTGCAGCCGCCTTACCACCTGTTTCGTCGCGACATCGAAGCCGAGTTGTTGCCGTACTCCCGCGAGCACGATATCGGGGTGATGGTGTACGGCCCGCTGGCTCATGGTTTGCTGACTGGAACCATGAAGGCCGACACCAGTTTCGCCGCCCAGGACTGGCGCTCCAAGAGCGACATCTTCAGCGGTGACGGCTTCCTGCGTAACCTGGAAGTTGTTGCGCGGCTTGAAAGCCTGGCCGCCGGCCTGGGGATCACCATCAGCCAGTTGGCCATCGCGCGGGCCATCGCGCAGCCCGGTGTGCACGTCGCCATCGTCGGGGCCCAGCACCTGCGTTATCTGCAGGAAAGTGCCCGCGCGGCCGACGTCACCCTGACCGAAGGGGATCTGGTTGCGATCGACGACATTCTCGGGGCGGCGACACCGGTCGGCGGTCCGTACCCTGAGATGCATCAGAAGGCCAGTTAGCTTCAGCCCTTCAGCAACTCGCCGACGTGCGCGGTGACCGATTCGGCGAGAGCTTGCAGGTCGTAACCGCCTTCGAGCACCGCCACCAACCGTCCGCCACAAAGCTTTTCGGCCGACGTCATCAATTCTCTGGTGACCCAGCCGAAGTCGGCGGCCGTCATGGTCAGCGAGGCGAGCGGATCGCGTTGGTGGGCGTCGAAGCCAGCCGACACGATGATCAACTCGGGCGAAAACGCCTGCAGCGCAGGAAGTATCCGCTGCTGAAAGGCCGCGCGTAATTCGGATCCGCCGTCGCCGGGCGCCAACGGAGAATTGAAGACGTTGCCGACCCCGGTTTCTCCTTTCGCACCCGTCCCGGGAAACAGCGGCATCTGATGCGTGGACGCGTAGAGCACACTCGGGTCGGAGTAAAAGATCTGCTGGGTCCCGTTGCCGTGATGGACGTCGAAATCGACGATGGCGACTCGCATCAGCCCATGTTTGCGCTGTGCATGACGCGCGCCGATGCTGATGTTGTTGAACAGGCAGAAGCCCATCGCCCGATCGGTCTCGGCGTGATGGCCCGGCGGGCGGCACGCGACGAACGCATTCTGCGCATCGCCGGTGAGAACCCTGTCCACCGCCTGCAATGTGGCGCCCACCCCGCGCAGCGCCGTCTCCCAGGTGGACGGCTCCATCATGGTGTCCCCGCCGTCGAGGTAGACGTAGCCATGCTCGGGTCGGGCCGCTTCCAGCGCGTCAACGTAGCGATTGGAGTGCACGTAACGCGTCGTCGCGAGGTCGGCGGGCTCGGCCTCCTCACGCACCAGGGTGTCGAACTGCGGCCGGCTCAGCGCCGCTTCCACCGCGCGGTAGCGATCCGGCCGCTCCGGATGCCCGGGAGCCGTCTGGTGGTCGGCGAAGGCGGAGTGGTGCAGCAGCAGCGTGGCCATCGGAAGTCCTGCCGAGGGCTTACTGCCCGGTCCGGTTGCGCAGCCTGTCCACCAAGCCGCGCACCGCGTGCTCGGTGATCGCCAGCGGGGACATCACCGTCTCGCCGACCCGCACCATGTCGTCGACCCGCGCGACGATGGCCTCCACCGGCTCGACCAGCACGATCAACCGCTTGGCCAGATCGTCCAGGCTGGCCATGGTGCCGTCCAGGTGGTCCAGGCCTTGTTCCAGACGCTCCACCGTGGCGTTCAGGGCCGATAGGGAACTGCTGAGCTCCTTCATGGTGTTGCTCAACCCGTCCAGGACGTCTTCGACCTGCTCCACCGTTTTGTCGGCGTTCAACGCGGCTTGGGTGAGCGTCTTGATCCGGCTTCGCTCTTGCCCCGCGCGCACGGTTCTGTCTGCCATGACCGTCATTATGACCCGGCCGCAGCGCACGGGAGCCTAAAGGCATGCACGACGTGCAAGGCGCTACCGCGTTCCAGAAGTTGGTCACGCCACGCCGGACGGGTTCGACGGCAGCTTGGCCGCCGCGTCCTCGTCGAGCAGCCACAGCGTGGTGTCCAGCCCGACCGCCCCGGCGGCCGGAACCGAAACCGGTGCGGCGCCCCCGATGGCCGCGGCCACCGCGTCGGCCTTAGCGCCACCGGACACCATCAACCACACTTCGCGGGAACGCGCAATCGCGGGCAGCGTCAAGGTGATTCGTTGCGGCGGCGGCTTGGGGGAGTCGTCGACCGACACCACCATCCGGGTGGTTTCGAGCACGGCCGGGGTGTCGGGGAACAACGAGTTGATGTGGCCCTCGGGGCCCATGCCGAGCAGGTGCACATCGAAATTCGGAACCGGTTGCCCGGGCGCGGCATTGGCGGCCAGCAACTGCTCGTAGGCGAGCGCTGCGGCGGCGAGGTCGGTGCCGAATTCGCCGTCACTGGCCGGCATCGGGTGCACCTGGCTGGACGGGATATCGATATGGGAGAGCAATGCGGCCCGCGCCTGCTTGTCGTTGCGCTCGTCGTCGTCCTCCGGGACATAGCGCTCGTCACCCCAGAACAGATGCACGCGTGCCCAGTCGATGTCTCGGCCCACCAGCGACTGCAGCAGCCCGATGCCGTTGCCGCCGCCGGTCAGCACGACGAGCGCTCGGCCGCGTGCCGCCACGGCGCTGGCGATGGTGCCGGTCAGTCGCGTGGCGGCGGCTTCGACCAGGGCTTGGCTGTCCGGGAAGATTTCGATGCTGGTGCTCACACGTACTGCACTTTCTCAATGCCTTCAAGCGCTGATTGGTAGATCTCGTCGGGATCCAGCCGGCGCAGGTCCTCGGCGAGACACTCGCCGGTTTCCCTGCGCGCCAACGGAAGCAGGGCGTCCGGTCGGGAGGTCCGGCTCAACGTCGCCGTCCTTCCTTCCTGCGGGCGGCTCAAGACGATGGTTTCGCTGTTGCGCACCAATTCGATCTTGAGCTCGCCGACCGCCCGGCGCACCGGGCCGTCGATCCGGCTGGCCAGCCATCCCGCCAGGACGTCCAGGGCGGGCTCGGTGCCCAGACCGGACACCAGGGCCGACTCGATCGGTTCGTGCGGCGACAGGTCGACGGCTGAGGTGAGCAGCGCGCGCCAGTAGGTGATGCGCGCCCAGGCCAGGTCGGTGTCACCGGCGGTATAGCCGGGCAGCCGGCTCTTGATGGCCGCCAACGGGTCGACCCCGTTGGTGGCGTCGGTGATGCGACGAATAGCCAACCGGCCCAACGGGTCTTGTGCGGGGACCGCCGGGGCGACGTCGGGCCACCAGGCCACTACCGGGATGTCGGGAAGCAGGAACGGGGTGACCACGCTGGCGGCGTGGCCGGACAGCGGCCCGGACAGCCGCAGCACGACGACTTCGCTGGCGCCGGTGTCGCCGCCGGCCCGCAACTGCCCGTCCAGGCGCGGTTTGTCCGCGTAGGGATTGCCCCTCATCGTCACGATGATCCGGCTCGGGTGTTCATGGCTGGCGTCGTTGGCCGCTTCCAGCGACTCTTCTAAGATCTCCTCGCTGTCCGGCGCGATGATCAGTGTCAGCACCCGGCCCATCGTGACGGCACCGACCCGTTCGCGCAGTTCGTCGAGTTTCTTGTTGACCGCCGTGGTGGTGGTGTCCGGCATGTCGATGATCACGATTGCTGCTCCATCAAGGCCGCCGCCATTCCCGACCGGTGCGGTGCAACATCTCGAAGGCCGAGTCCGGGCCCCAGGTACCCGCCTCGTAGGGTTCGGGTTTGCCGCCGGCCGTCCAGTTGTTGAGTGCGGGATCAAGTATGTCCCAAGCCAATTCGACCTCAGCATTGACCGGGAACAGGGACGGCTCGCCGAGCAGCACGTCGAGGATCAGCTGTTCGTAGGCCTCCGGTGATTCCTCGGCGAACGCCGAGCCGTAGGAGAAGTCCATGTTGACGTCGCGGACTTCCATCGCGGTGCCTGGCACCTTGGAGCCGAACCGCAGCGTGACGCCTTCGTCGGGCTGCACCCGGATCACCATGGCGTTGGTGCCCAGCTCGTCGGTCATGGTCGCATCGAACGGCAGATGCGGCGCACGCTTGAAGATCAACGCGATCTCGGTCACCCTGCGGCCCAGGCGTTTTCCGGTGCGCAGGTAGAAGGGCACACCCGCCCAGCGGCGGGTGTCCACCTCGAGCGTGATGGCGGCGAACGTCTCGGTGGTCGAGTCCTTGGCGAACCCTTCTTCGTCGAGCAACCCGACGACCTTCTCACCGCCCTGCCAGCCCGCGGTGTACTGGCCGCGGCTGGTGGTCTCGTCCAGCGGCTGGGCGAGCTGGGTGGCCGAGAGCACCTTGATCTTCTCGGCCTGCAGCGCCAACGGACTGAAGCTGACCGGCTCTTCCATCGCGGTCAGCGCGAGCAGTTGCATCAGATGGTTCTGGATGACGTCGCGGGCGGCGCCGATGCCGTCGTAGTAGCCGGCGCGGCCGCCCAGACCAATGTCCTCGGCCATGGTGATCTGCACATGGTCTACGTAGTGCGCGTTCCAGATCGGGTCGAACAACTGATTGGCGAACCGCAGTGCCAGGATGTTGCGGACCGTCTCCTTGCCCAGGTAGTGGTCGATCCGGAAGACCGCCTCCTCCGGAAAGACCGTGTTGACAGCCTTGTTCAGGGCCTGCGCGCTTTCCAGGTCGTGGCCGAACGGCTTCTCAATGACCACCCGGCTCCACCGCTCGCCCTGCGGGCGCGCCAAACCGGACTTGTGCAACTGCTCGCACACCACCGGAAAGGACTTGGGCGGGATGGCCAGATAGAAGGCGTGGTTGCCGCCGGTGCCCCGCTCGGCGTCCAGCTTGTCCAGGGTCTCGGCCAGCCGGCCGAACGCGTCGTCATCGTCGAAAGCGCCTGGTACGAAACGAAATCCCTCGGCCAGCCGATCCCAGTTCTCCTGCCGGAACGGCGTGCGGCAGTGTTCCTTGACCGCCTCGTGCACCACCTTGCCGAAATCCTGCGTGCTCCAATCCCGGCGGGCGAACCCCACCAGCGAGAAGCTGGGCGGCAGCAGGCCGCGATTGGCCAGGTCGTAAATCGCCGGCATGACCTTTTTGCGGGCCAGGTCGCCGGTGACGCCGAAAATGACCATCCCGCACGGCCCGGCGATGCGCGGGAGCCGCTTGTCGCGCTTGTCCCGTAACGGGTTATGCCACTGTTGCTCGGTGCGGGCTGGGCTCATTTGGAGGCGGAACCCAGCTGCTTCTGCGTTTCCTCCAGCAGCTCGGTCCAGGAATCCACGAACTTCTCCACACCTTCGTTTTCCAGCACCTTGAAGACGTCGGTCAGGTCGATGCCGATCTGGTCCAGCTTGTCGAACACCTGCTGGGCGTCCGAAGCGGTACCGGTGACCGTGTCGCCCTTGATCTCACCGTGGTCGGCGACCGCGTCAATCGTCTTCTCCGGCATGGTGTTTACCGTGTTGGGCGCCACCAGCTCGGTGACGTAAAGGGTGTCGGAGTAGTCGGGGTTCTTGACGCCCGTCGACGCCCATAGCGGTCGCTGAACCCGGGCCCCGTCGGCCTTGAGCGACTGGTAGCGATCACCGCCCTCGAAGACTTCCTGGTAGGCCGCGTAGGCCAGCCGGGCGTTGGCGACCCCGGCCTGGCCCAGCAGCGCCTTGGCATCATCCGATCCGATCTTCTCCAGCCGCTTGTCGACCTCGGTGTCCACCCGGGACACGAAAAACGAAGCAACGGAATGGATTTTGGACAGGTCATGCCCAGCCTGGCGCGCCTTCTCCAGGCCGGCCAGATAGGCATCCATCACCTGACGATGCCGCTCGACGGAGAAGATCAACGTGACATTGACCGAAATGCCTTCCGCGAGAGCGGCGGTGATCGCCGGGATGCCGGCCTTGGTCGCCGGGATCTTGATGAACAGGTTCGGCCGGTCCACGATCTTCCACAGCTCGACGGCCTGCGCGATGGTCTTGTCGGTCTCGCTTGCCAACCGGGGGTCGACCTCGATCGACACCCGGCCGTCGACGCCGTCGGAAGCCTCCCACTCCCGCTTGAGCACATCGCACGCATTGCGCACGTCATCGGTGGTGACGGTGCGAATGGTCGCATCGACATCTGCGCCGCGCTCGGCGAGTTCGGCGATCTGGCCCTGGTAGGCGTCGCCCTCGGCGAGCGCCTTCTGGAAGATCGACGGGTTGGTGGTCACGCCGACGACGCTCTTGGTATCGATGAGCTCCTGCAGGTTGCCCGACCGCAGCCGGTCCCGGGACAGGTCATCGAGCCACACGGAAACCCCCGCGGCGCTCAGGGCCGCGAGGTTAGGGTTCTGAGCGGTCATGTGAATTACCCTTTCCTCAGTTATCCACTACTTCTTCCGCGGCGTTGGCGACGGCTTCGGCAGTGAAGCCGAATTCACGGAATAAGGTTTTGTAGTCGGCGGATTCGCCGTAGTGCTCGATCGAGACGATCTTGCCGGTGTCGCCGACCAGCTTGTGCCAGCTCTGCGCGACGCCGGCCTCGACCGCCACCCGGGCCGACACGGTCGGCGGCAGCACGCTGTCGCGGTAGTCGTCAGGCTGAGACTCGAACCATTCGACGCACGGCATCGAGACCACCCGGGCCACAATGTCCTTGTCGGCCAACAACTTTTGCGCCTCGACCGCGAGCTGGACCTCCGAACCGGTGGCGATCAGCACCACGTCGGGCTCGTCACCGCCGGCGTCGCCGAGGATGTAGCCGCCCCGCGCGACACCGTCCGCGCTGGTGCCCTCGAGCACCGGCAGGTTCTGGCGAGTCAGGCATAGGCCGACCGGGCCGCTGCCGTTGCCGCGGGCCAGGACGGTGCGCCAGGCGTAGGCCGTTTCGTTGGCGTCGGCCGGGCGAACCACCGACAGGTTCGGGATGGCCCGCAGCGCCGCGAGGTGCTCGATCGGTTGGTGGGTCGGGCCGTCCTCGCCCAGCCCGATGGAGTCGTGCGTCCAGACGTAGATGGTGTCGATGTCCATCAACGATGCCAACCGGACTGCCGGGCGCATGTAGTCGGAGAATTGCAGGAACGTGCCACCGTAGGCCCGGGTCGGGCCGTGTAGCACGATGCCGGACAGGATGGCGCCCATCGCGTGCTCGCGCACACCGAAGTGCAGCGTGCGGCCGTACCAGTGCGCCGTGTAGTCCTTGGTCGAAATGGACGGCGGCCCAAAGGAATCAGCGCCCTTGATGGTGGTGTTGTTGCTGCCCGCCAGGTCGGCCGAACCGCCCCACAGCTCCGGCAGTTTCGGTCCGACCTTGTTGAGCACCTCGTTGGAGGCCTTGCGGGTGGCGATCGGGTCGGAGCCGGGTTCCCAGTGCGGCAGGTCGTCGTCCCAACCATCGGGCAGCTCCTCGGCCGTCAATCGGTCCAGCAGTGCCTTGCGTTCGGGTTGCGCCTGCGCCCAGGCGTCGAAATCCGCCTGCCATTTCTCGTGCGCTTCCCTGCCACGATCCACCAACTTGCGGGTGTGGGCGATCACCTCGTCGCGGACCTCGAAGTTCTTGTCCGGGTCGAAGCCGAGGATCTCCTTGACGGCGGCCACTTCCTCGTCGCCCAGGGCCGCGCCGTGCGCCTTGCCCGTGTTCATCAGCTTGGGTGCGGGATAGCCGATGATGGTGCGCAGCGAAATGAACGACGGCCGGTCGGTGGCCGCCTTGGCGTTGGCGATGGCCTCCTCGATCGCGACGACGTTCTCGCCGCCCTCGATTTCCTGCACGTGCCAGCCGTAGGCCCGGTACCGCGCGGCGGTGTCCTCACACAGCGCGATGTTCGTGTCGTCCTCGATGGAAATCTCGTTGTGGTCGTAGAAAACGATCAGGTTGCCCAGCTGCTGGACAGCAGCCAGCGACGAGGCCTCCGAACTGACGCCCTCTTCGATGTCGCCGTCGGAGGCGATCACGTAGATGAAATGGTCGAACGGGCTGGTGCCCGGGGCGGCGTCGGGATCGAACAGGCCCCGCTCGTAACGCGCGGCCATCGCCATGCCCACCGCCGAACCCAGGCCCTGCCCGAGCGGGCCGGTGGTGATCTCAACACCCTTGGTGTGCCGGAACTCTGGATGCCCGGGTGTCTTGGATCCCCAGGTACGCAGCGACTCGATGTCGGACAGCTCCAGGCCGAAACCACCCAGGTACAGCTGCAGATACAGGGTGAGGCTGCTGTGCCCGCAGGACAACACGAACCGGTCGCGGCCCAGCCAGTAGGTGTCGCTGGGGTCGTGCCGCATCGTCCGCTGGAACAGGGTGTAAGCCAGGGGAGCCAGGCTCATCGCCGTGCCGGGATGGCCGTTGCCGACCTTTTGCACCGCATCGGCGGCCAGCACCCGAATGGTGTCGACGGCGGCCGAGTCCAGCTCGGTCCAGTCGTCGGGAAGGCGCGGTTGGGTCAGCGTAGAGATCTCTTCGAGTGTCGTCACAGACTAAGTCCTTGGGGTCCATCGAGCTGATCAATCCCACCCTAGTGCGGGAAGGCCGGCTCTTGCAGCGCAGGATTTTCGGATACCCGCAGCCGGCAGATGTGAAAATTACGCGCCCGTTGAAAGCGCTTAACATTCAGTTCGGAAATCTGGCAAAAAACTGCGGGAATGGACCCGCGGGCGGGCCATCGCCACATCGCGGTCTACCATCGTGTGTAGTAGATGCTGCGCGCCGCTGCGACCCCAAGGAGTTATTGCGTGAGCGTTCGCGGGCGCGCCGCGCCGAGCCAATTGCCAAGCCGAATACAAGGCACGGTGCTGGCTTATCTTGCGCTGACCAAGCCGCGGGTCATCGAACTGCTGCTCGTCACGGCGATCCCGGCCATGCTGCTGGCCCAGCGTGGCACGGTGAACCCGCTGCTGATCATCGACACGCTGATCGGCGGAATGCTGGCCGCCGGGGGCGCCAACACCCTCAACTGCGTGGCCGACGCCGACATCGACAAGGTGATGAAGCGCACCGCCCGCCGCCCGTTGGCGCGGGCGGCGGTGCCCACCCGCAACGCCTTGGTGTTCGGCCTGGTGCTGACGGTGGCGTCGTTCTTCTGGCTGTGGTGGACGACGAACTTGTTGTCCGGGTTGCTGGCTCTGGCCACGATCGCCTTCTATGTGTTCGTCTACACGCTGCTGCTCAAGCGCCGTACCTCGCAGAACGTGGTGTGGGGCGGCGCGGCCGGCTGTATGCCGGTGATGATCGGCTGGTCGGCGGTCACCGGCACCATCGGCTGGCCGGCCCTGGTGATGTTCGCCATCATCTTCTTCTGGACGCCGCCGCACACCTGGGCGCTGGCCATGCGCTACAAGGACGACTACAAGGCGGCCGGCGTGCCGATGCTGCCTGCGGTGGCGACCGAGCGTCAGGTGACCAAGCAGATCCTGATTTACACCTGGTTGACGGTGCTGTCCACGCTGACGCTGGCGCTGGCGACCGGCTGGCTGTACGCGGCGGTCGCCGTGGCGGCCGGGGTGTGGTTCCTGGCGATGGCCCACCAGCTCTACGCCGGGGTCCGGGCCGGCGAGGCGGTCAAGCCGTTGCGGTTGTTCCTGCAGTCGAACAACTACCTGGCGGTGGTGTTCTGCGCGCTGGCGATCGACTCGGCCATCGGGCTGCCGCACCTGTTCTGATTTCCGACCACTTCCGGCCCACCTGTCTCGCCGTGGACCGGCACGCTTGTTGCCCGCCTCTCAGCGACAAGCGCCGTCGCGACGGCATTGTCGCTCGAAGGTGGGCAAGAGTCTCTAGTTCCCCGCCAGGGACCCTGGAGGTGACTGAGGTGACTAGGGCAGCAACACGATCGAACCGGCCGTCTTGCGACCCTGCAGATCCTGGTGGGCCCGGGTCGCTTCGGCTAGCGGGTAGCGCCCGCCGACCTCGACCTTGATGTCACCGCCGGCGATCGCGGCGAACAATTCGTCGGCCCGCCAGCTGAATTCCTGGCCGGTGCGGACGAAATGCGCCAGCGTGGGCCGGGTGAGAAACACCGAGCCGGCGGCGTTGAGGCGCTGCGGGTCGAACGGCGGAACTGGCCCGCTGGCCGCGCCGAACAGTGCCAGCGTGCCCCGGATGGCCAGGCTGGCCAGGCTGGCATCGAAGGTGGTCGCGCCAACGCCGTCGTACACCGCGGCCACCCCGGCGCCGGCGGTCAGTGCGCGAATCCGCTCGGCGAACGCGTTCGCGTCCTCGGGGTAGGGGAGCACCTCGTCGGCGCCGGCTTCCCGGGACAGTCGCTCCTTCTCCGGGGTCGAGACCGTGCTGATCACCCGCGCGCCGAGCAGATCAGCCCACTGCGTCAAGATCAGCCCGACACCGCCCGCACCGGCGTGCACCAGCACGGTGTCGCCCGCCTGCACCGGATACACCGAATGGAGCAGGTAGTGGGCGGTCAGCCCCTTCAACAGCGACGAAGCCGCCACGTCGGCGCTCACGCCGTCGGGCAGCTTGGCAGTCAAATGTGCTGGGGCCGTTGCATATTCGGCATAGCCACCGGAAGCCGCGGCGCTGACCACGCGGTCGCCGACGCTGAAATCGTCGGCACCGTCCCCGAGGGCGGCGACGGTGCCGGCCAATTCGGAGCCGAGGATGAACGGCACCTCCCGCGGATACTGCCCGGAGCGGAAATAGGTGTCGATGTAGTTGACGCCGATGGCCTCGGCCTGGATCAGCACCTCGCCGGGTCCGGGCTTGGGCTCGGAAGTATCGACGTAGCGCAGCACCTCGGGGCCGCCGGTTTCACTGACTTCGATTGCGTGCATGTGCTTATCATGCCCGGGCATGAAACTCGCTCGCCCGGATGTCTTCCATCCCCGCATCGTGCTGGCGGGGTCCGCTGACGTTGCGGGCGGCACGGATGACGACGCCGGGCTGGTGGGCGCCCTGCGCCGGCGCGGTCTGCACGCGCGCTGGTTGGGTTGGGACGATCCGGAAACCGCAAGCGCAGATTTGGTGATACTGCGGGCCACCGCGGATGACCCGCACCGGCGCGACGAATTCCTGGCGTGGACGCGGGCCACGCGACACCTGCTCAACCCTCCCGGCGCGGTGGCTTGGAACCTCGATGAGTGGTATCTGCGTGATCTCGAGGACGACGGGGTGCCGACGATGCGTGACCGGCCGCCGGGCCGGTCCGTGGCCACGTTGATCTTCCTGGGCGGCAACCGGTCCCACGCCTGGCCGGTGGAGCCGGAGTTCGAGTCGTGGGACGTCGGCCACGCCGCGCTGGCAGCGGCGGCCGGCCGCTCAGGAGTCGGCTCTGCCGACCTGCTGTACGCCCGGGCCGACGTGGCCGGGGACCGCCTGGTCAGCCTCGATGTGGTGGCTCCGGCGCTCGGCTGGCGGCGCTTGGATGCCGGCGCCCGCGAGCTCGCCGAACGCCGGTTCGTGCTTGCGGTGGAGTCAGCCTGCGAGCGGCTCGGGCTCGGCCCGCTCTCGCATGGCCGCCCATAGCGCCGCGGTGGCCGCCGTGCATGCCGCGGCGCCGGCAACGTGCAGGGCGACCAGCACGGCCGGCACCCCGGTGTAGTACTGCGCGGTGCCGACGGCGGCTTGCGCCAGCACCAGCACCAATAAGACCGCAAGCCGCAGCATCACGGGCCGGCCGGCGCGCACCGCCAGCAGCCCGAAGCCCAGCCCCACCACCAGCGTCAGATACGAGATCAGCAGCGACGAGTGCAGGTGCACCAGGGTGTCGACTTCGACTCTCAGACGCGGCACCGTCCGGGTAGGACTGCGATCACCGGCGTGCGGGCCGGCGGCCGTCACCAGCGTGCCGGTGACCAGCACCGCGGCCAGATTCAGTCCGGACAGGGCGGTCAGGGCGCGCAGCGGCTTGACCACACGCTCGCGAACCGCTGCCTCATCGGGCTCGCCGACCTTCACGTAGAGCAGCACCGCCAGCCACACCATCGTCATGGAGGTCAGCAGGTGGATGGCCACCGTCCACCACAGCAGCCCGGTGCGCACCGTGATGCCGCCGATCACCGCCTGCACCACGGTGGATACCGGCATCAGCCAGGCATACACCAGTACCTCGCGGCGCCGGCGTGCCCGGGTCACGGCCAGCACGGCCAGGGCCGCGGTGATCACCACGGCGAAAGTGACCATTCGATTGCCGAATTCGACGGCCTGATGGATGCGCGGAACCTCGGCGTGGGCCACCGGGACGAAGCTGCCCGGAAAGCACTGCGGCCAGGTGGGGCAGCCCAGGCCCGACGCGGTGACGCGGACGATCGCGCCGGTGATGGCGATGCCGCCCTGGGTCAGAATGACGGCTGCGGCGATCAGGCGCTGCACACCCAGACTGGGGTTGGGCAGCAGGTCCACCACGCGCAACAGCATCCGTCCAACCACGGCCCGATCCTAAGGCACCGAAAACTACAACCTGTAGTACGTCAGGTGAAGCGGAACCAGCGCAGCGCGCTCAACGCACCCACGGCGCCCCACGCCAACAGGACGATCACTCCGAACCAGTCCACCGACATGGTCATCGCCTGGGATAGCGCCTCGGTGAGCGCGCCCGACGGGGTCAGCCGGGCCGCCCATTTGACGGCCGCCGGAATCATGCCGGTTTCCACGGTCAGCGCGCCCAGTCCGGCGAAGACGAACCACATCAGGTTGGCGACCGCCAGCACGATCTCGGCCCGCAGCGTTCCGCCGAGCAGTAGCCCCAGCGCCGCGAAGACCACGGTGCCCAGCGCGATGACCGCCGCACCCAGCGCCAGGGCAGCCGGCGTGGGTCGCCAACCGAGCGCAAAACCGATGGCGCCCAATAGAATTGCCTGCAAAAACACCACGGTGACCACCGCCAGCGACTTGCCCGCGATGATCCCCCACACCGGCAGCGGGGTGGCCCCGAGCCGCTTGAGTGCGCCGTAGCGCCGGTCGAAGGCGACCGCGATCGCCTGCCCGGTGAACGCCGTCGAGATCACCGCCAGCGCCATGATGACCGGGGTGAAGGTGGCCGCGCGGTGCTGGCCGAACGAGCCGAGCGGCAACAGGGTGAGCCCGACCAGCAGCGTGATCGGAATGAACATGGTCAGCAGCAGTTGTTCGCCGTTGCGCAGCAGCAGCTTGAGCTCCAAACCGAACTGCGCGGCAAGCATTTTCGGCACCGCGCTGGGCCGCGGATCCGGGGCGAAGGTGCCCGGGGGGAACAGGTTCGATTGAGGCTCGTTGTCCGTCAAGGCCGTAACTTCCTGCCGGTGAGGTCGAGGAACACATCCTCGAGGCTGCGTTGCTCGACGCGCATGTCGGTGGCCAGCACGTCGATTCGCGCGCACCACGCGGTGACGGTGGCCAGCACCTGCGGGTCCACGTGACCCTCGACCAGGTACTCGCCCGGCGTCACTTCGGTGGCTTTGTAATCCTCCGGCAGTGCCGAGGACAACAGCGACAGATCGAGGCGCGGCGGTGCGCTGAATCGCAACTGGTCTTTGGCCCCGCTGCGCATCAGCTCGGTGGGCGTGCCGGAGGCCACGGTCTTCCCGTGGTCGATGATCACCAGCCGGTCGGCGAGTTCCTCGGCCTCCTTGAGTTGATGTGTGGTCAGCACCACCGTCACGCCGTCGCGGCGCAGCGCGTCGATGAGTTCCCACACCAGCAGCCGGGCGTGGGCGTCCATACCGGCAGTGGGCTCGTCGAGGAACACCAGTTCGGGGCGGCCGACCAGCGCACAGGCCAGCGCCAACCGCTGTTGCTGGCCGCCGGAGAGCCGCCGGTAGGTGGTGCGGGCGGCGTCGGTGAGGCCCAGCGTGTCCAGCAGCCAGGCCGGATCCAGCGGGTCGGCGGCGTAGGCCGCCACCAGGTTGAGCATTTCTCCGGCCCGGGCCGCGGGGTAGCCGCCGCCGCCCTGCAGCATCACCCCGATCCGCGCGCGCAGCCGCGCGTTGTCGGCGATCGGGTCCAGGCCGAGCACCTCGATGGTGCCGGCGTCCGGGCGCACGAAGCCCTCGCACATTTCGATCGTCGTGGTCTTGCCGGCGCCGTTGGGGCCGAGCAGGGCCAGCACCTCGGCGGCGTGCACCTCGAGATCGAGGTTGGAGACGGCCTCCACCGCCGTTGCGCCGGACCCGTATTTCTTGGTGACTCCGCGTAGCCGCACCACTGTGTCGGGGGATTCGCGGACGTTAAAGGCCGAGCTCACGTGGAATCAGCGTAGGCGTCATGGGCCGGCGTCGACCCGGGGGTCGACGTCCCGGGGGTTGACGTGGTGTCCGGCCGGGTCGCCGCGTCGGTGCCCGGTTGGCCGTTGGTTTCGGCGCCCTGGGCCGGCAGGCGGCGCCAGGGCAGCCGCGTGTAGGTCAACGCGATCAGCACGGCCACGATCACGGTGCTGGCCAGGGTGGCGTCCACTATCTGGAACAGCGCGAACCGGTCGCCGTTGGCGGTCGGGCCGAAGATGCCGACGACCAGGCTGATCACGATCGCGGCCACCCGGAAGCCGGTACGGGTTGCCCAGGCGGCCAGCGGAATGATCGCCCACAGCAGATACCAGGGCTGCACCACCGGAAACAGCAGCACCGTGATGCCCAGCGCGACGCCCAGCCCGCCGATGGGGTGCAGCCGGCCACGGAAGACGGCCAGCAGCAACC
>NZ_LZKU01000042.1 GCF_001672975.1 Mycobacterium sp. 1465703.0 | reverse complement strand
CAAGGGCGGTGAAATCGAGATGGACGGGCACCGGATCGCGGTCCCGGTCTCGACCGACCAGATGAAGACGGTCGCCAAGCTGTCCGGCGGGCAGTCCTACACCGCCACCAACCTCGGCGAGCTGGAGAAGAGCTACAACGCCATCGAGAACGAGATCGGCTACCGCACGGTGCCCGGACCGGGCAGCTCCGGCTGGCTGCGCCTGGGCGTCCTGACCGCACTGATCGCGACGGCGCTGGCCCTGCTGATCAACCGGCGGCTGCCCAGCTGACGACTCAGGCGGGCAGCCTGCGGTTGAGCAGCAGGCCGGCCAAGATGGCGCCGGCCATGACGAAGGCGCCGAGCAACATCCAGGCCATGCTCGCGTCGCCCTTGACGGTCTCGTAGCCGATCTGGCGCTGCAGCGTCGAGTACACGTTCTTCAGCGAGTCCAGGCTGTCGGCGTGAAACGACTGGCCCTCGGTGATCTCGCAGATCTTCTGCAGGGTCTGGTCATCCACCGGAACGGGGATGGTGGCGCCCTCGTAGTCGACGGTGCCGTACGGGGTGCCGAACGAGATCGTCGAGATGGGCACGCCCTCGTCCTTGGCCAGCCGCGCCGCGGTGTAGACGCCATCATGCGGATCGCCGGGATTGGAGGGCTTGTTCTCGCCGCCGTCGGAGAGCAGCACGATGCGGGCCGGCGGCGGATTGTCGCCCCCGGCGACCGCGGTGGCACTGATCGCGTGCAGAGCGGTGAAGATGGCTTCGCCGGTGGCGGTGCTGTCGGCGAACTCCAGCTTCTTCAGCGC
>NZ_LZKU01000041.1 GCF_001672975.1 Mycobacterium sp. 1465703.0 | reverse complement strand
GCCAGAAGTTCACCGACATCGGCAAGAAGAATCAGCAATGGACGGGCAAGAAGACGCTGCTGATGCACGGCGCGCTGTGGCAAGGCACCGTCGTCGCCACCATGGCCGGCTGGCGCACGGACTTCCTCAATCAGATGGGGCTGGTCATCTCCGACAGCATCAAATCCTTCGGCACCGATCAGCGCGCCGTCATCCCGCGCGACCAGATCAAATCGGTGCTCGATTCCGCCGACGTGGTGATCTGGACAACCCGCAACCCGGACGATCAGAAGGCGATACTGGCCGATCCCGAGGTAGCCGGATCGCTCACCACCGCGCAGAACCGCCACATCTTCACCACGAAAGACCAGGCCGGCGCCATAGCGTTCGGGTCACCGCTGAGCTACCCCGTCATCGCCGATCAGCTCCCGCCGCTGCTCACCAAGATCCTGGGCTAGCCCAGCGGGTCCATGGCGGCTGTTTGAGCATTTGCTAAGGCGATTCTGGCAGAGCTCGAAATTCCGTCGGCCGCCCCTCGCACTTGCGCCGATTCCGGAGTTACCGTCGAGTAATGAGCGTGACGGATCTTAGCGGCGACCTGGCCCATGGCCTGCCGGCAGAGCTGCGCGGCAACACCGTATTGGACTACGGCGACCGAGCGCTGATGGTGCAATGCGGCAGTACCGCTGAGGTGTTGGCGTGGACGGACACGCTGCGCTCCATGACGATGCCGAGCGTGGTCGACGTCGTCCCGGCGGCCCGCACGGTGTTGGTGAAGCTGGACGGCCCGCGCTACCAAGGCGTCATCCGTCAGCGGTTGCGCAAGATGCGCGTGAGCGCCGCCCCGGCCGCTGACTCGGAGCGCCGCGCCGACGTCGTTATCGACGTCGTCTACGACGGTCCGGACCTGGCCGAGGTCGCCGGTCAAACCGGACTAACCATCGCGGGAGTGATCGATGCCCACACCGCCACGTTGTGGCGGGTCGGATTCAGCGGATTCGCACCCGGTTTCGCGTATCTGGTCGACGGCGAGCCACGCCTGCGGGTGCAGCGGCGGCCCGAGCCGAGGACTTCGGTGCCGGCCGGCTCGGTCGCCCTCGCCGGTGAATTCAGCGCGGTATATCCCCGCCAGTCCCCGGGTGGCTGGCAGCTCATCGGCCACACCGACGCGGTGCTGTGGGATTTGCACCGACCGAACCCGGCGCTACTGACGCAGGGCATGTGGGTTCAGTTCCGGGCCGTCTAGCCACTGGGCGAGTCGCCACCACAACTAAGGAGATAACCCGTGGCCATGCTGGAGATCCTCCGCACCGGACCGCTCGCTGTCGTGCAAGACCTCGGCCGGCCGGGACTGGCTCATTTGGGGGTGAGCCCGTCCGGGGCTGCAGACCGGGGGGCACACAAGCTGGCCAACCGGCTGGTGGCCAACCCCGACGACCGCGCCACCGTGGAAGTGACGTTCGGCGGGTTCACGGCCAGGGTCCGGGATGGCGACGTCGACATCGCGGTGACTGGCGCCGACACCGATCCCACTGTCAACGGAATCAAGTTCGGCACCAACAGCATTCACCACGCGCGCGATGGCGAGGTGATCTCGCTGGGCACCCCCCGCGCGGGGCTGCGCAGCTACCTGGCGGTCCGGGGCGGCATCTGCGTCCAGCCGGTGCTGGGCTCGCGCAGCTACGACGTGATGTCGGCCATCGGCCCGGCACCGTTGCAGGCCGGCGACCGGCTACCGATCGGCGAGCGCACCGACGACTATCCCGAACTGGACCAGGCACCGGTGGCCGCCCTCACCACCCATGTGGTCGATGTCTTCGTGGTACCCGGGCCTCGCGACGATTGGTTCGTCGATCCCGATGTCCTGGTGCACACCGATTGGGTGGTCTCCGATCGCAGCGACCGGGTGGGGATGCGATTGATGGGCCGGCCGTTGCACCACTGCTACCCGGACCGGCAGCTGCCGAGCGAGGGCGCCACCCGCGGCGCAATTCAGGTGCCGCCCAATGGTTTACCGGTGATCCTGGGACCAGACCATCCGGTCACTGGCGGCTACCCGGTGGTGGCCGTGGTGATCGACGAGGACGTCGACAAGGTCGCCCAGGTGCGGCCCGGTCAGACGGTGCGACTGCACTGGGCGCGTCCGAGGTCTCCGGCGGGTGCTCACTCTGGTGCAGTGAGTGGGGCGTTTTTCTTCGCCTGACTCACCACACAGTTTCGCTAAGAATACATTCCGCGCGACCATTTCAAATGTGCGGCAACACATCCGGCGCAGCCGGGCGGCTCGGTGTATTCCAGCTCACACGATGCTCGCGGTATGCGTGAAATCACTTGACGGCACGGTACATTCGCGTTCGGTGACCTGCGTTATCGCAGGACTGCTTCCCCTTCAGGGATTTACCAGATAACTGGTAATCAACTTACAGGCGATATTGGGCCGTTCCGATTGACCCGCCCTCGTCTTAAATGTGAGCATCGGTGCATACGGCGGGGCCTTCCCCTTGATTCGGGGTGCCCACACACGTCGAAAGCCAGTCTGCGAAGCAGCTTTTCTGATATTCGGATGAGCGCGGTAACCGCTGGCTCGGCGACAGCCGGATGCGGCGGTTTGTGGGGCCTGACGAGAGGGAGCTGTATGCACGCCGCCTGCCGGGATGCCGTCGAGCCGGTCGGCTCCGCATCTCAACGGGGCCAGCTGATTTCGCGAACGGGCGGACGGATATGAGTGTCGTGTCGAGGAAAGGTGGCGTTCGGATGGGCCGCAACCATCGCATCGCGGACTGGAATCCGGAAGACTCCGCGGCGTGGGAGGCCGGCAACAAGAAGATCGCCCGTCGCAACCTGTTCTGCACGATCGCCGGTGACCACGTGGCGTTTTCGATCTGGACGCTGTGGCCCGTCATGGCGTTGTTCATGCCCGCGTCCGTCTACGGTTTCTCCGCCAGCGACAAGCTGTTGCTGGGTGCGGTCGCCACCCTGGTTGGTGGTTGCGCCCGGATCCCTTACACCTTGGGAATCGCCGCCTTCGGTGGGCGCAACTGGACGACCTTCTCGGCCTTGGTGCTACTGATCCCGACGGCCGGCACGATCCTGTTGTTGGCCAATCCCGGTCTGCCACTGTGGCCGTACGTGCTGTGTGCCGCTCTGACCGGCCTGGGCGGCGGCAATTACGCAGCCTCGCTGGCCAACGTGAACGCCTTTTACCCGCAGCGTCTCAAGGGCGCCGCGCTGGCCGTCAACGCCGGCGTCGCCAATCTGGGTGTCGCGGTGATCCAGCTGGTGGGCCTGCTGGTGCTGGCTACCGCCGGGCATCAGGCACCGTACTGGGTGTGCGCGGTGTACCTGGTGTTCTTGGTGGTCGCGGGCATTGCGGCCGCGGTGTTCATGGACAACGTCGACCACGGCACCCAGCTGAGCACCATGCGCTCGATTCTGTTCGAGCGCGACACGGCTGTGATCTCGCTGCTCTACATCGCCACCTTCGGCTCCTGGATCGGCTTCGCGTTCGCCTTCGGGCAGGTGTTGCAGGTCAACTTCTTGGACAGCGGCGAAAGCCCCAGGCATGCGGCGCTGCACGCCGCGCAGGTAGCCTTCATCGGCCCGCTGCTGGGATCACTGGCCCGCATCTACGGTGGGCGGCTGGCCGATCGCATCGGGGGCAGCCGCGTCACCCTGGGCGTCCTGGCCGGGATGACGCTGGGCGCCGGGCTGCTGGTCACGATCAGTACCTTCGACGATCACCACAGCGAAGCGCACTCCGTCAGCATGATCGGCTACGTCACCTGCTTCATGGTGTTGTTCATCCTGTCCGGCATGGGCAACGGATCGGTGTTCAAGCTGATCCCGTCGGTCTATGAGGCTCGCAGCCGCTCGCTGGACATAAGCGAAGACGAGCGTCGTCATTGGGCCCGCGCGAGGTCGGGATCGCTGATCGGCATCTGTTCGGCCGTCGGTGCGCTCGGCGGTGTGGGAATCAACCTGGCGCTGCGCCAGTCTTATCTCAGTACCGGCACGGAAACCTCTGCGTACTGGGCGTTTCTGGCCTCCTACGTCGTGACGGCGGTCATGACCTGGACGGTCTATGTGCGCCGGCCCGTGTCGGCGCCGGGGATGTCCGGCTCAGCCGCAGAAGCCGAGGCAACCCATGTGTGAGCTGGCTCGCAACACGGGCAATGCCACAGCAATTGCTCGGTAACGCAACCGAAACGTCGCAGGCATACACAATTCATATGGCCCCCCAACTGGCCCCACCAGACTCGGCGCCGCTGACCGGCTACCGGATCGCCGTCACATCGGCGAACCGTGCCGAGGAGCTGTGCGCCTTGCTGCGCCGCAACGGCGCGGAGGTGTCCAGCGCCGCGGCCATCAACATCATCGCGCTGCCCGAAGATGAACAACTGCAGAACCACACCGAAGCAGTGATCGCCGAGCCTCCCGATATCTTGGTGGCGCACACCGGCATCGGCTTCCGCGGCTGGGTGGCCGCGGCCGACGGCTGGGGACTTGCCACCCAATTGCTGGCCGCCCTTGCCAAGTCGCGGATCGTGGCCCGCGGACCGAAGGCGACCGGGGCGCTGCGCGCCGCCGGGTTACACGAGGAGTGGTCTCCCAAATCCGAATCTTCGCAAGAAGTCCTGCGCTATCTCCTCGAATCGGATGTCGCCGGTAAGCGTATCGCCGTCCAGTTGCACGGCGCGGCCGACGGCTGGGACCCCTTCCCGGAATTCATCAACGGTTTGCGATCGGCGGGCGCGCAGGTGGTTCCCATTCACGTATACCGTTGGAAGCCAACACCGGCCGGCGGCGACTTCGACCAACTCGTCGCCTCGGTGGCGCGTCGGCAGTTCGATGCGGTGACCTTCACCTCGGCACCGGCCGGCGCGGCCTTGCTCGAGCGTAGCCGCGAGTTGGGCATCGAAGATCAACTGTTGCAAGCGCTTCGCAGTGACGTGCATGCGATGTGCGTGGGGCCGGTTACCGCGCAGCCGTTGGTCCGCGCCGGTATCCCGACGTCGTCGCCCGAACGAATGCGGTTGGGGGCGTTGGCCCGCCATATCGCCCAAGAGCTTCCGCCGCTGCGGTCCTGCACCATCCGCGCGGCCGGTCACGACCTCGAGATCCGCGGAACCTGCGTACTGGTCGACGGTTCGGTGAAGTCGTTGTCGGGATCGGGTATGGCGACCCTACGAGCACTGGCACAACGCCCCGGCGATGTTGTCCCGCGCAACGATTTGCTACGGGTACTTCCCGGCAACAGCAACGACCCGCACGCCGTCGATACCGCCGTGCTGCGGCTACGAACGGCATTGGGCGACAAGAACATCGTCGCGACGGTGGTCAAGCGCGGCTACCGGCTCGCCATCGACCACCCGGAAGATTCCTCATGGCACTGATTCTGGCAGCGCACGGCACTCGCAGGCCGGGCGGCGTGGCGATGATCGAAGGCCTTGCGGCACAGGTCAGTACGCTGGTAGGCAGCCCGGTGGAAGTTGCCTTCGTCGACGTCGTCGGCCCCAGCCCCAGTGAAGTCTTGATGCGCGCGAAATCCGCCGGCCGGCCCGCGATCGTGGTGCCCGCATTCCTGTCGCGCGGATACCACGTCCGCGCCGATCTGCCCGCCCATGTCGCGATCAGTGAGCACCCGAATGTGATCGTCACACCCGCGCTGGCGCCAAGCGGCCAGATCGCCCGGATCGTCAGTGATCAGCTGATGAAATGCGGTTGGAGAACAGGTGATTCGGTGGTTCTGGCCGCTGCGGGAACCTCGGATGACAAGGCGCGTGCCGACCTGCACACCACTGCGACGTTGTTGTCCGCGCTGACCGGATCGCGGGTGAGCCTGGGGTTCGCGGCCACCGGTGACCCGCAACTGCCCGAGGCATTGGAAAACACGGTAGCCCGGGCCCGCGCTCAGGCTCACCGCACCGGTGGACGCGTCGTGCTGGCGTCGTACCTGCTGGCCGACGGCCTGTTTCAACAACGGCTGCACGCCTGTGGCGCCGATCTGGTCAGCGAGCCGCTGTGTACCCATCCCGGCCTGGCTCGCCTGGTGGTGAACCGATTCCGGCGGGCTCTGCCGCCGGTCCTGGCGCCCACCACCCGGCATGCGTCGCGCCGATCGAGCCCGCACCAGCTGGCGCATGGTCGCATCGTGCGTTCGATTCCGTAACGCAAAACGCCTGCGACGAGGCGCGCCGGTGTTCGACATTCCTTGATCTTTGGTCTTAGACCGGCGATCCTGGCAGCATGCCCCGTCGCGAAGAGCCGTCGCGTGGGATTCTCGACCCGGTCGCCAAAATGCTGCGGTTGCCCTTCGGCACACCGGAATTCATCGACCGGATTGTCACCGGCGGGGTCAACCAGGTGGGGCGCCGGACCCTGCGCATGCTGATCACCACATGGGATGCCGCCGGCGGCGGCCCGTTTGCGGCCAGCGCCCTCGCGTCAACCGGGATGGCGAAGACCGCCGAAACCGTGCAGAGCATGTTCATCGGACCGGTCTTCGGCCCACTGCTGAAAATGCTGGGTGCCGACAAGGTGGCCCTGCGTGCTTCGTTGTGCGCCTCGCAGTTGGTGGGCCTGGGCATCATGCGCTACGGCATCCGCTCCGAACCGCTGCACTCCATGCCGGTGGACGCGCTCGTCGACGCGATCGGGCCGACGATGCAGCGCTATTTGGTCGGCGACATCACCGGTGACGGCCGCCGTCCGACTCAGGCGGCTCGCGGCTGGTCGTCCCGCCCGACCTGAACGTAACCGTCGGCTGTGATCCGCACCGGATACACCGGCACCGACACGGCCGGATCGTCCAGGCAGGAACCGTCTTCGAGCGAGAACGCCTGCTTCAAGATGGGCGACTGAACCGTGACACAGCCGTCGCGGTCGCCCACGATTCCACGAGACAGCACCGCGGCCCCGGAGAACGGGTCGACGTTGCCCACCGCGTACACCGAGCCGTCGTCCAGCCGGAACAACGCCGCCTGGGAACCGTCATCGAGCAGCACGCCGACGCCGCGACCAGGAATGAGGTGGTCGTAAGCGCACGCGCTGGTCCACACCTGAATGTCGTTGAGAAGTGTCATGATCCCTTCCTCATTCCTCGGGAGTTGTCGCTTCGCGGACGCGCGGCATGCCAATGGACACAGGGATTTTGCGTCCGGCGTGCTCGGTGAAGGCCACCGTCGAGTCGACGGCATCCGGGGCGTTGACGAACGAAACGAACCGCGACAGCTTGTCCGGGTCGTCCAGCACGCCCTTCCATTCGCACTTGTAGTTCTTCACGTGCCGCTCCATCGCGGCTTCGAATTCCCCGGCCAAGCCGAGCGAGTCCTCACATACAACCTCGCGCACGTGGTCGAGGCCGCCGTCGAGGGAATCGACCCACGGCGCCGTGCGCTGTAGCCGGTCGGCCGTTCGGATGTAGTACATGACGAACCGGTCGACGTAGCGGACCAGCGTCTCGGTGTCCAAATCGCTGGCCAGCAGCTGGGCGTGCTTGGGCGTCATCCCGCCATTGCCGCCGACGTAGAGGTTCCAGCCCTTTTCGGTGGCGATGACGCCGACGTCCTTGGACCGGGCTTCGGCACACTCCCGCGCGCAACCCGAGACACCCATCTTGATCTTGTGTGGTGCCCGCAGGCCGCGATAGCGCAGTTCCAAATCGATGGCCAGCTGCACCGAATCCTGCTGCCCGTAACGGCACCAGTCGGTGCCCACGCAGCTCTTCACCGTGCGCAGCGCCTTGCCGTACGCGTGGCCGGATTCCATGCCGCCGTCGACCAGGCGTTTCCAGATCTCCGGCAGTTGGTCCACCCGCGCGCCGAACATGTCGATCCGTTGCCCGCCGGTGATCTTGGTGTACAGCCCGAAGTCCTGGGCGATTTGGCCGATCAGGATCAGATGCTCGGGCTTGATGTCACCACCGGGAACCCTGGGCACCACCGAGTAGCTGCCGTTCTTCTGGATGTTGGCCAGGAAGTGGTCGTTGGAATCCTGCAGCGAAGCCTGCTCGCCTTCGAGGATGTGCTCCGAGCCGGTGGACGCCAGAATGGAGGCGACCACGGGTTTGCAGATGTCGCAACCCTTTCCGCGACCGAAGCGTTCCAGCAGACCGGAGAAGGTTCGGATCTCGGTTGCCGAGATGATCTCGAAAAGCTCTGCCCGGGACTGGCTGAAGTGCTCGCACAGCGCCTTGGACTGCTCCACGCCCTCGGCTTCCAGCAATTGTTTGAGCAGCGGGACACAGGACCCACATGAGGTACCGGCCGAGGTGCACGCCTTGAGCGCGGGCACATCCGCGCACCCGTCGGCGATCGCGCACTTCAGATCGCCCTTGGTGACGTTGTTGCACGAGCAGATCTGCGCCGAATCCGGCAGTGCCCCAACGCCTAACGCCGTGCCACCGCCGGATTGGGCCGGCGCGATGAGCGCGAGCGGATCCCCGGGCAGCTCGGTGCCGACCATGGGCCGCAGCACCCCGTAGGACGAGGCATCGCCCACCAGCACACCGCCGAGCAGCGTCTTGGCGTCGTCGGAGAGCACCAGCTTGGCGTAGGTCCGGTTGACCGCATCGTTGACGGCGACCTCGAGGCAGTTCTCGGTCACCCCCATCGCGTCGCCGAAGCTGGCCACGTCGACGCCCAGCAGTTTGAGCTTGGTGGACAGGTCGGCTTCGCCGAATTCCGCTGTGCCGTCCAGCAATCGGTCGGCCACTACCTCGGCCGAGGTGTAACCCGGTCCCACCAGCCCGTAGCACCGGCCGCCGATCGCGGCGACCTCGCCGATCGCGTAGATATCGGGATCGCTTGTCTGGCAAGCCACGTCGGTGAGCACCCCGCCACGCTCGGCACGCTCCAGCCCGGCGGCGGTCGCCAGCTCGTCGCGCGGCCGGATGCCGGCCGCGAAGATCACCAGCCCGGCGTCGATGACCTGGCCGTCGGTCAGACTCACCCGTACCGTCGTGCTGCCGTCCGAATGTTCGACCGGCTCGATCGATTCGGTGCCCGTTCCGACATGCACCGAGATGCCGAGTTCACCGATCATCCTGGCCAGCAGTGCACCACCGGCCTCGTCGATCTGCTGGGCCATCAGACGCGGCATCATCTCGATGACGTGCGTCTGCAACCCGAACTGGCGCAGCGCATTAGCGGCTTCCAGGCCCAACAGGCCACCGCCGATGACGACACCGGCGGTGGCGTGCGAGGTTTCCACCGTGCGCTGGGCGTCGGCGCGGATGGCGTCGAGGTCGTCAAGCGTGCGGTATACGTGGCAGGCGCGCAGTTCATGGCCCGGCACCGGCGGCACGAACGCGTACGACCCGGTCGCCAAAACCAAGGTGTCGTAGCCGTGCCGTTGGCCGTCGGCCGTGACCACCGTCTTTGTTGCGCGGTCTATTTCGGTAACTCGCTGGTTGAGTACCAGCCGGACCTGCTCGTCACCCTCGTAATCGTTGCCGGGCAATGCCAGTAACTTGCGATCCCAGCTCTCGGTGTAGGACGTCAACCCCACGCGGTCATAGGCAGCGTCGGTCTCCTCGGCGAAAACCGTGATGCGCCACAGTCCCTCGGTGTCGCGGGCGCGGAGCGCCTCGACGAACCGATGCCCCACCATGCCATGTCCGACTACGATGATGTGACGAGGCGCACAACTGGCGCGCGAAATCCCGTCTGCAGACATGGCTTTGAGACTAACGGCCAGAAATTACGTTCTTTTCGCGCAATGTGACGGTCCTATGACGAGGATCTCACAACTCACAGGAGCCGCTGTGATTAATCGTTCGCTCCCGGCGAACGAGGAGGTGGAACTTTAGCGTGGTCGACTCATGTTTGTACTAGTAGCCGGTCGCACAGGCGCCGGTCACAGGAATCTCACAACGAAGCTCAAGGAATTGAAAGGGAAGCGACATGAGTAACCTCGCACTGTGGTCGCGACCGGCCTGGGACACCGACCGGTGGTTGCGCGACTTCTTCGGCCCCGCCGCCGCGGCGGACTGGAACACGCCGGCGACCAGCGGTTTCAAGCCCGCCGCCGAGATCGTCAAGGACGGCGACGACGCGGTCGTACGTGTCGAACTTCCCGGTGTTGACGTCGAAAAGGACGTCAACGTGGAGGTCGACCGGGGCCGCTTGGTCATCCACGGCGAGCACCGCGACGAGCACTCCGAAGAGAAGGACGGCCGCACCCTGCGGGAGATCCGGTATGGGTCGTTCCGCCGGTCGTTCCAGCTGCCCGCCCACGTCACCGGCGACGCCATTACGGCGACTTACGACGCCGGCGTGCTGACGGTGCGGGTCACCGGTGCCTACGCCGGAAACCAGGCGCAACGCATCGAGATCACCAAGTAATCTCCGCCGGAGAAAAAGTCGAGTCCGGCGGGGCCGCAACGGCTCCGCCGGATTCAGCGTGTCAGGCCCAGCGGGCCAGCAGCTCGGTGGCCCGTCGTCCCAGCGCGGCCTGCAGGAAGGGCCCAAAGCTGATGCGAGCTACACCCAGCGGCCCGAAGGATGCCGGGTCGTCCTGGTCGGGCAGCGCGATCGCATTGACCGGCAGCTGCAACTCAGCGGTCAAGCGCCGCAATGTGTCAGGGTCGTGACGGCCCACCGGATATGCGACGTCGGCGCCGGCGGCGGCGGCCCTATTGAGTCGTGCCACCGCCCGTTCGACGCGATCGGACTCCTCACCGTCCTGACGCAGGAACAGATCCGTCCGGGCATTGATGACCACATGCACCCCGGCCGCGTCGGCCGCCGACCGTAGCTCTCCGACGAATTCGGCGTGTTCCTCAGCCGACCGCAGCCGCTTGCCCTCGGAGTGCACGGTGTCCTCGATGTTCAGCCCCACTGCCCCGGCGCTCAGCAGGCCCTCGATCAGGCGGCCCGCGGGTTGGCCATAGCCGCATTCGATGTCCACCGACACCGGGACGTCGACCGCGGCGGTGATCTGCGCGACCCGGGCGAGGACGTCGTCGAACGACATGCCCTCGTTGTCGGGTTTGCCGATCGAGTCCGCCATCGGATGGCTGCCCACGGTGAGCGCGACAAATCCGGCACCGGTGGCTAGCCGCGCCGACCACGCATCCCACACGGTCGGCAGGATGACCGGGTTGCCCCGCCGATGCAGTTCCAGCAGCGTGGCGGCGAGCTCGGCCGGTGTGCTGCGTCCCGTCATAGGTGTTTGCTCCCGTGGCATCCAGGCTCAACGGCCTGCGTCTGGCGTGTGCCGTGGATAGTATCGAGGGGCATACTGTGATCCGAAACACTGCCGAGGAGATCCGTTGACGAGCACGACTGGCACGACCGAATTCGCCGAACTGCACGACCTCATTGGCGGTCTTCGGCGGTGCGTGAGCTCCCTGAGGGCCCGATACGGTGACAGCCCGGCCATGCGGCGCATCGTCATCGACGCCAACCGCATCCTTTCCGACGTCGACCTGCTCGACACCGACGTATCCGAATTGGACCTGGCCGGTGCCACCGTCCAGCAGTCCGGGGAAAAGATCGTCATTCCCGATACCCAGTACGACAGCGAATTCTGGCGCGATGTCGACGACGAGGGTGTCGGCGGTCACAACAGGTCCTGAACAACCCAAGCCCCCCAGAAAAGAGGGGCTCGGTTCTGTGTACCCTTCGACCTACAGCCCGTTCGAAGAGGAACACACTAAATGAGCGCACCTACGGCGAACCGTCCTGCGTCCGGTGTCTTTTCACCCACGCGCGCCCGTATCCAGCAACGGACCCTACGCACCGACCGGTGGTGGATGTCGCCGCTGCGAATCGATCTCGGCTTCGCCGCATTCCTTATGTATGCGACAGCGCGAGCGTTCCAACAGAATTACTTCTTCGTCGCCAAATACCACTATTTGACGCCGTTCTACTCACCCTGCGTCAGCAAGGGTTGCGGTGAGGCCGGCGACATCTGGCCGCAGTTCCTGCCCGACGTGTGGTGGCTGCCCTACGCCGCACTGTCGCTGCCCTTCCTGCTGCTGTTCCGGTTGACCTGCTACTACTACCGCGGCGCCTACTACCGCACGGTGTGGCAGTCGCCCAGCGCCTGCGCGGTGGCCGAACCCCGCGTGCACTACACCGGCGAGACCAAGTTCCCGCTGATCATCCAGAACAGCCACCGGTACTTCTTCTACATCGCCGGCATCATCTCGGTGATCAACACCTACGACGCCATCGTCGCGTTCCACTCCGACAGCGGACCGGGTGGATTCGGTTTCGGTCTGGGCAATCTGATCCTGCTGGGAAACGTCATCATGCTGTGGATCTACACGCTGTCCTGCCACTCCTGCCGGCACGTGACCGGCGGGCGGCTCAAGCACTTCTCCAAGCACCCTGTGCGGTACTGGATCTGGACCCAGGTCAGCGTGATCAACACACGGCACAAGCTGTACGCCTGGATCACCCTGGGCACGTTGATGCTCACCGACTTCTATGTCGCACTGGTGGCCAGCGGCACCATTCCTGACCTGAGATTTGTTGGCTGACAAGCCATTTCGAGATAAATCAAGTTTAGCTAGCGAGGGTTTCATGGTGGAAATCGAGCGGCACACCTATGACGTGGTCGTGATCGGTGCCGGAGGCGCCGGACTGCGTGCGGTCATCGAAGCGCGTGAACGGGGTTTGCGGGTCGCGGTGGTGTGCAAGTCCTTGTTCGGCAAGGCCCACACGGTGATGGCCGAGGGCGGCTGCGCGGCGTCGATGGGCAACACCAACCCGAAAGACAACTGGAAGACCCACTTCGGCGACACGATGCGCGGTGGGAAGTTCCTCAACAACTGGCGGATGGCCGAACTGCACGCCAAAGAGGCCCCAGACCGCGTCTGGGAGTTGGAAACCTATGGCGCGCTGTTCGATCGGCTCAAGGACGGCAAGATCAGCCAGCGTAACTTCGGCGGACACACCTACCCGCGGCTGGCCCACGTCGGTGACCGCACCGGCCTGGAACTGATCCGCACTATGCAGCAGAAGATCGTCTCGTTGCAGCAGGAGGACTACGCCGAACTCGGTGACTACGAGGCGCGCATCAAGGTGTACGCCGAAACCACCATCACTGAGCTGATCAAGGACGGCGACGCGATCGCCGGGGCGTTCGGCTACATCCGCGAAAGCGGAAACTTCATCTTGTTCGAGGCGCCGGCGGTGGTGCTGGCCACCGGCGGCATCGGCAAGTCGTTCAAGGTCACCTCGAACTCCTGGGAGTACACCGGCGATGGTCACGCCCTGGCCCTGCGGGCGGGCGCGTCGCTGATCAACATGGAGTTCGTCCAGTTCCACCCGACGGGCATGGTGTGGCCGCCGAGTGTGAAAGGGATCCTGGTCACCGAGGGTGTCCGCGGTGACGGCGGGGTGCTGAAGAACTCCGATGGCAAGCGGTTCATGTTCGACTACATCCCGTCGGTGTTCAAGGGGCAGTACGCCGAGTCCGAACAGGAAGCCGATCAGTGGCTGAAGGACAACGACTCGGCCCGCCGCACCCCGGACCTGCTGCCGCGCGACGAGGTCGCGCGTGCGATCAACTCCGAGGTCAAGGCCGGCCGCGGCAGCCCGCACGGCGGCGTCTTCCTGGACATCGCGTCGCGCCTGACGCCGGCTGAGATCAACCGCCGGCTGCCGTCGATGTACCACCAGTTCAAGGAGCTGGCCGGGGTCGACATCACCAAGGAGCCGATGGAGGTCGGGCCGACCTGTCACTACGTGATGGGCGGTGTCGAGGTCGACGCCGACACCGGGGCGGCCACCGTCCCGGGGCTGTTCGCCGCCGGCGAATGCTCCGGCGGTATGCACGGCTCGAACCGGCTGGGCGGCAACTCGCTGTCCGACCTGCTGGTGTTCGGCCGGCGTGCCGGTCTGGGCGCCGCCGACTACGTGCGGGCCCTGAGCAGCCGTCCGACGATCAGCGAAGACGCCACCGACGCCGCGGCCAAGCGGGCACTGGCTCCCTTCGAGCCACCGGCGAACGGCGCCCCCGGGGAGAACCCGTACACCCTGCAGCTGGAACTGCAGCAGTCGATGAACGACCTGGTCGGCATCATCCGCAATGCCGACGAGGTCTCGGAGGCTCTGGCGCGGCTCGACAAACTGCGTGGACGATTCAAGAACCTGCACGTGGAGGGCCAGCGCCGGTACAACCCGGGCTGGAACCTGGCCATCGACCTGCGCAACATGCTGCTGGTCAGCGAATGCGTCGCCAAGGCCGCGCTGCAGCGCACCGAGAGCCGCGGCGGGCACACCCGCGACGACCACCCGGCGATGGATTCGTCGTGGCGCAAGGTGCTGCTGGTCTGCGAGGCGGCCGGCGGCGACGAGGTGATCCCCGAGATCACCATCACCAAGAAAGATCAGACGCCGATGCGGCCCGATCTGCTGGAGCTGTTCGACATCGCCGAGCTGGAGAAGTACTACACCGACGAGGAACTCGCCGGGCACCCAGGACGGAGTGGCAAATGACCTACAACGCGACGATGCGGGTGTGGCGCGGCGACGACGCCAACGGTGCGCTGCAGGACTTCACGGTTGAGGTCAACGAGGGCGAGGTCGTTCTCGACATCATCCACCGCCTGCAGCAGACCCAGACTCCAGACCTGGCGGTGCGGTGGAACTGCAAGGCGGGCAAGTGTGGTTCCTGCTCGGCCGAGATCAACGGCAAGCCGCGGCTGCTCTGCATGACCCGGATGTCCACCTTCGCCGAAGACGAGGTCGTCACCGTCACGCCGCTGCGCACCTTCCCGGTGATTCGTGATTTGGTCACCGACGTCTCATTCAATTACGAGAAGGCCCGAGAGATACCGTCTTTCGCGCCGCCCAAGGACTTGCAGCCCGGGGAATACCGGATGGCGCAGGAGGACGTCCAGCGCTCCCAGGAGTTCCGCAAGTGCATCGAGTGCTTCCTGTGCCAGAACGTCTGCCACGTGGTCCGCGACCACGAGGAGAACAAGAAGGCGTTCGCCGGTCCGCGCTTCCTGATGCGGATCGCCGAACTGGAAATGCACCCGCTGGACACCCGCGACCGGCGCAACGACGCTCAGGACGAGCACGGCCTGGGTTACTGCAACATCACCAAGTGCTGCACCGAGGTCTGCCCGGAAAACATCAAGATCACCGACAACGCGCTGATCCCGATGAAAGAGCGGGTCGCCGACCGCAAGTACGACCCGGTGGTATGGCTCGGTAACAAGCTGTTCCGTCGCTGAGCCGACACCCGGCGCTGCGATCCGGCGCGTCCCGTCCTGGCACGTTAGGTCATCGCGGGACCCGGGTAACCAACCTGCATCCTGTCGGGCCGCCCCGCGCGGCCGGGTACCAACGACCGGAAAGGCAGTCCATGGAATACGTGCGAGAAACCGCCAGCATCAACAACATTCGCACCGCGATCCGGCAATTGTCGGTCCGCGCCCAGCTCGCGCACAAAGAGGGGCGGCACGACGACGCCGCCGAACTCGAGAACCGCATCCAGGGGTTTCGGGAAGAACTGAGTCACCGCCCCTAACCGGCCGGCTAAGCACGGCGATTACGCGCCGAGGCGGCGAAACACACTCCGATGGAACACGATGGGCGCCACATTGGCGTCCACCGTCACTTCGATGACCCGCAACACCACGATGGTGTGATCGCCGGCCGGGATGAGCTGCTCGATGGCGCTTTCCAGCCATAGGCCGGTGCCCTTGATGAATACCGCTCCGGTGGACCGCGACACCGTCTCCAAGCCGGCGAACCTGTCCCCGGTCTTGGCGGCCAGCGTGCGTGCCGCCTCGTCATGCTCCTCGCCGAGCACGCTGATGCCCAGCATCGGCAGATCCTTGAGCTTGGGCCAGGTCGTCGAGGTGTTCTGCACGCAGAACGACACCAACGGCGGATCCAGCGAGACGGGAACGAACGTACTGGCCGCCAGGCCTTCCCGGGTCCCGTTCACCTCGGCGGCGATGGCCACCACACCAGACGGGAAATGACCGAAGGCCTCACGAAGTGTCGACGCTGTCAGCTTGTTATTCGAGTTCACCGGACTTATTCGCCCCTAGAGCCGGAGACAAGATTTCGACTGCGACCCTACCCGGCGCCGGTGGCCCTGGCGTGGCCGCCCTTATCTATTTTCTAAGCGTTCTGCCGAATACCCGTGCGCCGCGGCCACATCCGGATGGGCCCGCAGTCGGCTCTTCCAGGCGTTGCGCCCGTAGACCGAAAAGATCGGATCCGAAGGATCATCCACTCGCTGCGCGCGTGCCTCGAGTTCGTCGGGTAGCGACAGCACCGGTATCTGCGCGTCCAGGCTGGGATTGAAGAAGTACGGCACCGAGATGCGGTCGCCCGCCTGCTCCCGCAGGTTGACCCGGTGCTCGGTGGCTCGCAGGTAGCCGCGCGTCGCCACCTCCAGCAGTTCACCGATGTTGACGATGAGCGCTCCGTCGCGCGGCGGCACGTCGATCCAGCCGTCATCGGGATGGCCTTCTTTCGAGCCGCCCCGCCGTACCTGCAGACCGGTGCTGCCCGGTTCGGCCAGCAACAGGGTCAGCACCCCGGAGTCGCGGTGCGCGCCCACGCCTTGGGCGCTGGCCGCGCTTTCCGGGTAGCGGATGATCTTGATCAGCGTGGCCGGCGCGTCGGCGAAGGCAGCGTCGAAAACGTCGGACGGACTGCCGAGCGAGGCCGCCCAATGCCGCAGCAGGGTGCGGGCCACCGCCGACAGCGCAGCGTCCCACTGCGCGACGATGCCGGGCAGCTCCGGTAGTGCGGCCGGCCACTGATTGGGACCCTGCAGCCACCGATAGTCAGAAGCGTCCAGCCCGTCGATCGGTGGACGTTCCGGCCCGACGTCGATCTGCTCGCGCCAGTCCACCTCGCCGCGGGTCAGCTCGCCGCCGAGCCGCGTGTAGCCGCGGAAATGGGGGCTGCGCACCATCGCGACGGCGTCCTTGTCCGGCTGCGGCAGCGCGAAGAGCTTGCGCGCCGTGTCCAGCACCCGCTTGACCAGGTCCGGCGGCACGCCGTGACCGGTCAGATAGAAGAAACCGACCTGGTGGCCGGCCTCGCGCAGACCGTCCCGCAGCCGGCCGGGATCGGCCCGCAGGTCCACTGTCGGTATCCCCGAGGGCAGCGGAGTGACGCCACACACATCGGTCATCCTCGCACCATTGCCGCAGGTAGATCGGATTTCAACGGCATCCCCAGCAGCTTGCCAACCGGTTGGTTAATTAGGCAATGAAATCTAGCTCACATTGGCTTGCATACCGCTGACGCGAGCGATATTTTAGCGGTGTTACTGGTGGGTAACTTAGACCTAGTACCCAACCACAAGTGGCATTCTCAACGAGGAGGACCGTAGTGAGCCACTACAAGAGCAACGTTCGCGACCAGGTATTCAACCTGTTCGAAGTTCTGGGCGTTGACAAGGCGCTGGGCCAGGGCGACTACGCCGACCTGGACGCCGACACAGCCCAAGAAATGCTGAACGAGATCAGCCGGCTGGCCGAGGGGCCGGTCGCGGACTCGTTCGTTGAGGGTGACCGCAATCCGCCGGTCTTCGACCCGAAGACACACTCGGTGACGCTGCCGGAATCCTTCAAGAAGTCGGTTCAGGCCGTCATCGACGCCGGTTGGGACAAGGTCGGCATCGACGAGGTGCTGGGCGGCATGCCGATGCCCCGTGCGTTGGTGTGGGCGCTGCACGAGCACCTGCTGGGCGCCAACCCGGCCGTGTGGATGTACGCCGGCGGCGCGGGCTTCGCCAACATCCTGTACCACCTCGGCACCGAAGAGCAGAAGAAGTGGGCCGTGCTGTGCGCTGAGCGCGGCTGGGGTTCGACCATGGTTCTCACCGAGCCGGACGCCGGTTCGGACGTGGGCGCCGGCCGCACCAAGGCCGTCCAGCAGGAAGACGGTTCCTGGCACATCGACGGTGTGAAGCGGTTCATCACCTCGGCCGACTCCGGGGACCTGTTCGAGAACATCTTCCACTTGGTGCTGGCTCGCCCCGAGGGCGCCGGACCGGGCACCAAGGGTCTGTCGCTGTTCTTCGTGCCCAAGTTCCTGTTCGACTTCGAGACCGGTGAGCTGGGCGAGCGCAACGGCGTCTTCGTCACCAACGTCGAGCACAAGATGGGCCTGAAGGTGTCGGCCACCTGCGAGCTGAGCTTCGGCCAGCACGACGTTCCCGCCAAGGGCTGGCTGGTCGGCGAGGTGCACAACGGCATCGCGCAGATGTTCGAGGTCATCGAGCAGGCCCGCATGATGGTCGGTACCAAGGCCATCGCGACCCTGTCGACGGGCTACCTGAACGCGTTGGAGTACGCCAAGTCTCGCGTGCAGGGCGCCGACATGACCCAGATGACCGACAAGACCGCACCGCGGGTGACCATCACGCATCACCCCGACGTGCGTCGGTCGCTGATGACCCAGAAGGCCTATGCCGAGGGTCTGCGGGCGCTGTACCTGTTCACGTCGACCTATCAGGACGCCGCGGTCGCCGAGGCCCTGCACGGTGTGGACGCCGACCTGGCTGTCAAGGTCAACGACCTGATGCTGCCCGTGGTCAAGGGTGTGGGCTCCGAGCAGGCCTACGCCAAGCTGACCGAGAGTCTGCAGACCTTCGGTGGGTCCGGCTTCTTGCAGGACTACCCGATCGAGCAGTACATCCGTGACGCCAAGATCGACTCGCTCTACGAGGGCACCACGGCCATCCAGGCGCAGGACTTCTTCTTCCGCAAGATCGTCCGCGACAAGGGAACGGCGCTGGCTCACGTGTCCGAGCAGATCCAGAAGTTCGTCGACAGCGAGTCCGGCAACGGCCGGCTGAAGACCGAGCGGGAGCTGCTGGCCAAGGCACTGACCGACGTCCAGGCGATGGCGGCCACCCTGACCGGCTACCTGATGGCCGCGCAGGAGGACGTGACCAGCCTGTACAAGGTGGGTCTGGGTTCGGTGCGCTTCCTGATGAGCGTCGGTGACCTGGTTATCGGTTGGCTGTTGCAGCGTCAGGCGGCGGTGGCCGTGCAGGCACTGGACGCCGGCGCCAGCGGCGAGGAGCGGTCCTTCTACGAGGGCAAGATCGCGGTGGCATCGTTCTTCGCGAAGAACTTCTTGCCGATGCTGACCAGCACCCGCGAGATCATCGACACGCTGGACAACGACATCATGGAGCTCGACGAGGCCGCCTTCTAGGCCCCGACGGCACGCACAAATCCCCCGCTTCGTGTGCGAAGCGGGGGATTTTGCGTTCAGCGGGCCGTGCTAGACGGCGCGATAGAAGGCCGAACAGCAAAAAGGCCGCCGCTGGAGTGAGGGGATCCAGCG
>NZ_LZKU01000040.1 GCF_001672975.1 Mycobacterium sp. 1465703.0 | reverse complement strand
GCGTTGACTCGTCTGAAATGCGCGCGAAAGGGTGATTCGTTGCCTCATGGGAAATGCGCGCGTACGCCCGGTGGATGGGGTTGACGTTGGCGCAGCGCAGGGCAATCACCGAGGCGGGCGCTACCCGTTACCAGCGGGCGAGCAAGCGCGGGAAGAGTCGGATTCTCGATGAGTTGTGCGCCAACACCGGCTGGCACCGAAACCATGCCCGCAAGGCGCTCAAAGCCGCACTGCAGCCCAGGGTCGTGACTGCGCGCAGTGCACGGCCGTTGAAGTACGGCGATGATGTCATCACGGCGTTGACGGTCTGCTGGACCGTGCTGGGAATGCCGGCCGGCAAACGGCTCGCACCCATGCTCCCAGAATTGGTGGCCGTACTGCGCCACTTCGGGGAGCTGATCATCGATGACGCCATCGCGGAGTTGTTGGTGTCGATGTCGGCGGCCACCATCGATCGCCGCCTAGCCGATGAGCGAGCCAAATGCGCGATCAGAGGACGGGTGGGCACCAAGCCGGGGTCGCTGCTCAAAAGCCAGATCCCGGTGCGCACCTGGGCCCAGTGGGACGACGCTGTGCCTGGTTTCGTCGAGATCGACACGGTCTTCCACGACGGCGGCAACCGTGGCGGGGGCCATGCCTTCACACTGACGGTCACCGATATCGCCACCGGCTGGACCGAGAGCCGCTCAATGCCCGACAGGGCGGCCAAACACGTACTGGCCGCCCTCAATCACATCGCCGCCGCGATGCCGTTCCCCATCCTGGGCGTGGACTGCGACAACGGATCGGAATTCATCAACGACGACCTGCTGACATGGTGCCAAAACCGAAACATCACCTTCACCCGATCACGGCCGGGCAACAAGAACGACGGTTGTCACGTCGAGCAGAAGAACTGGACGGTCGTCCGCACCACGGTCGGCTACTACCGCTACGACACCGCATCAGAACTGTTGCTACTCAACGAGATCTGGCAACTGCAGTCAAAGCTGACCAACTACTTCCACCCCCAGCAGAAACTGATATCCAAAGTCCGCACAGGAGCCAAAGTCACCAGGAAACACGACAAAGCCACCACCCCGTTTCACCGCGCGGTCGACCATCCACGCATGACCGTGCAGCGCATCGTGGCACTCAAACGAACCCACTCGCTGATCAATCCCGCCGCCACCGGCCGCCAAATCCAGGCATTGACCACCCAGCTGTTCACCCTGGCCACGAGCAAAGCCGCAAACGGTAGCCCCGCTCCAGTCACCAAACGCGCACGCTCACGTGAGGCAACAATTCCCCCAACGCGCGCATCTTGACGTGAGGCAACT
>NZ_LZKU01000039.1 GCF_001672975.1 Mycobacterium sp. 1465703.0 | reverse complement strand
GGTGTCGTCGGTGGATGTGCTCGATGAGTGTGAGCACGCGCGTTTGGATGAGATGGGTAATCGGGCGGTGTTGAGCGCGCCCGTATCGCCGGCGGTGTCGGTTCCGGTGTTGTTGGGCCAGCATGTGGCCCGCGCTCCCGAGGCGGTGGCAATCAGCGGCGAAGACCGTGCCATGACGTATCGGGAGCTGGATGAGGCGGCGAACCGGTTGGCGCACTGGCTGATTGGTCGGGGTGTGGGTCCGGGCGAGTGTGTGGCGCTGCTGATGGAGCGCTCGGCGCAGGCGGTCGTGGCGATGCTGGGCGTGCTCAAGACCGGGGCGGCCTATCTGCCGATCGATCCCGCCCAGCCCGAGGCGCGGATCGGGTTCATGCTTGCCGATGCCGCCCCGGTCGCGGTACTGACCACCGCGGGCCTGCGGTCACGGCTGGATGGCCATGACGTGCTGGTCATCGATATCGATGACCCCGCGATAGACACCCACCCGGGCACCGCGCCCCCGGTACCGGCGGCCGATGATGTCGCGTATCTGATTTACACCTCGGGCACCACCGGGGTGCCCAAAGGCGTTGCGGTTACACATCAGAACCTGGCGCACTTGGCGGCGTCCTCGCCCCCAGCTCTGGGGGCCGGGCAGGTGTGGACGCAGTGTCATTCGTATGCGTTCGACTTTTCGGTGTGGGAGATCTGGGCGGCGCTGCTCGGTGGGGGTCGGCTGGTGGTGGTGCCCGAGGAGGTGGCCGGCTCACCCCAGGATTTCCATGACTTGTTGATCAATGAGCGGGTCAGTGTGCTGACCCAGACCCCGTCGGCGGTCAAGGCACTCTCGCCGCAGGGGTTGGGGTCGGTGGCGTTGCTGCTCGGTGGTGAGGCGTGTCCGGTTGAGGTGGTGGATCGGTGGGCGCCGGGGCGGGTGGTGATCAACGCCTACGGCCCGACCGAGGCCACGGTGTATGCGTCGATGAGCGTGCCGCTTTCGGTCGGGGATGCGGTGGTGCCGATCGGGGCGCCGGTCTCAACGGCGGCGTTGTTTGTGCTGGATGGGTGGTTGCGTCCGGTGCCGGTGGGTGTGGTCGGCGAGTTGTACGTGGCCGGTCTGGGGTGGGCGTCGGATATGTCGGTCGCTCGGGCCTGACCGCGTCGCGGTTTGTGGCGTGTCCGTTCGGCGGGCGCGGGACACGGATGTATCGCACCGGGGATCTGGTGCGGTGGCGTGCTGATGGGCAGTTGGAGTACTTGGGGCGTGCCGATGAGCAGGTCAAGATCCGCGGGCATCGGATCGAACTCGGCGAAGTCCAGGCCGCGCTGGCAGGGCTGTCCGGTGTGGAGCAGGCGGTGGTGATCGCCCGCGAGGATCGCCCCACCGACAAGCGGCTGGTCGGCTACGTCACGGGGACGGTGGATCCGCGCGAGATCCGATCCGTGCTGGCTGAGCGACTGCCGTCCTACATGGTGCCGGCCGCCGTCCTGGCGATTGACGAGTTGCCGGTGACGGTCAACGGCAAACTCGACACCCGTGCCCTGCCAGCGCCCGAATACTCCGACGGCGACCATTACCGCGCTCCGGCCTCTGTCACCGAGGAGATCTTGGCCGGCATCTACGCCCAAGTCCTCGGCGTGGAGCGCGTCGGTGTCGACGAGGCGTTCTTCGAGCTGGGTGGGGATTCCATTTTGTCGATGCAGGTGGTGGCGCGGGCGCGCGCCGCCGGCCTGATACTCAGGCCGCGCGACATTTTCGTCGAGCAGACGGTAGCCCGACTGTCGGCGGTGGTCGGGGTGGCCACCGGCGCCGGTGACGTGGTTGATGCCGGTGTCGGGCCGGTGGTGCCCACTCCGATCATCCGGTGGCTGCAGGATGTCGACGGCCCGGTTGGGCAGTTCAACCAGACCATGGTGGTGCAGGCTCCCGCGGGGGTGACCGAGGCCGACGTGGTGGTGCTGCTGCAGGCCTTGCTGGACCGGCATGCCATGTTGCGGCTCCGCGTCGACGACGACGGGGAGTGGTCGCTGACCGTGCCCGAACCAGGGTCGGTGGATGCTCGCGGGTGCCTGCAATCGGTGAACGAGATATCCGATGCGGCGCTGGTCGCGGCGCGCTCGAAGTTGAACCCGGCCGCCGGAGCGATGGTCAGCGCACTGTGGACGCCTGACACGGGCCAGTTGGCATTGATCATTCACCATCTCGCCATCGACGGGGTGTCCTGGCGGATTCTGTTGGAAGACATCAACATCGCTTGGGCCCAGCACCACAGCGGCCAACCGGTGGCACTACCGCCAGGCGGAACATCATTTGCGCGATGGGCCTCCCTGCTGGCCGGGCAGGCACACGATCCGACGGTGCTAGAACAGGCCGAGGCGTGGCGGCAGGTGGCGGCGACCCCCGCCGCGTTGCCCGCGGCGCAATCCGCGGTGGATACGTTCGCCACCGCCGGGCGTCTGTCGGTGCAGCTGGATGTTGAGACGACCCGGATGCTGTTGGGTGAGGTGCCGGCGGCGTTCCACGCCGG
>NZ_LZKU01000038.1 GCF_001672975.1 Mycobacterium sp. 1465703.0 | reverse complement strand
ACGGATTTGGTGGCCGTCGCCAGGCGGCCAGTCCGGGCGCGCCCGGCGCGCCGGCATCGTGTGGGCCCGAAGAAAAAAGGGGGGGCCCGGCCAACCCCGCGGTGGTGCAGGTGCCGGCCGGGCCCCGATGGTGTTGTGGTGTGTTATCCGTCGGTGGTGGCGGGGCTGGACGCTGGGCGGTGACCGGTGATTTCGTGGTAGCCGATCGTGTTCGTCCAGGAAGCGCCGTCGTGCATGCGGACCGACACCGATTTGGGGTTGACCCGGACGACGAGGTACCAGTGGCCGCGGCGTTGGACGAAATCTCCGCGCGAGATGGTGTCGCGGCTGTGCGTGCTGGCGACCCCGGATGCCTGCAGGTCGGCGTAAATCGCTGTCCAGTAGGCGATTTCATCGCTGCGTTGGGCCATGCGGGCGATCACTCGGTCGCGGCAGGGCCCGGTGGCCGGCCCGAACTCGTCGACGTATTCATGGGTGGCGCTGCGGGCGATGACGCGGCGGTGGCCATCGAGGGAGCGCTGATCGGCGCGTTGCTCAGCTTCTAGTTTCTCGATGCGGTTCTTGACGGTCACCGGGTTGTAGCGGTGTGCGGTGGTGGTTGCGGCCGCTTGGGCGCGGGCACTGGCGCGGTCGGCCACGTCGGTGGCGTCGATGGCGCGCCGGGTCGCATCGTGGGCGCGGGCGATCGCGTTGCGGTGGCGGCGTTCGCTGTGATGTCCGATTTTGATCGGTTCCCCGCCCGGAGGCAGCGCGGCGACGGCCCGTTGCTCGGCGTCCCAGAGGATGGTGTTGGTGCCGTCACCGCGGGCGGTACCGTGCACGAGGGTGCCTTCCGCGGCGTTGTGAATGATTTCGATGGTCATGAAGTTGTTCTCGCGTTTTCCGATGGTGATGGAGTGCGCCGGTCGGCGCTGGGGTGCGGGCAAGCGGGTGAGGGTGGGCGGTCAACCCCGAAGAGTCCGCACCGAACGCAGCAGGGTTTTCGGTCCGCGCTCGCCGGCGCGCAGCGCCCTGGCGGGCTGGCATTGGGCCGAAAAGGTCACTCGGCCTGCGTAGTTCGGTGCGGGCGTGGGTTGAGCGGTCGGGGTCCCCGCCCGCTTACGGTGTGCACCCCGCTGACGGCTAAAGAAGGTGAGGGGCTACGGATTTGG
>NZ_LZKU01000037.1 GCF_001672975.1 Mycobacterium sp. 1465703.0 | reverse complement strand
CACTGGTAATGATTTTCGGTGATCTACTCGGCCGGGAAAACGTCGGAGTCGACGATGACTTCTTCGCGCTCGGCGGCGATTCGGTGCTGGCCACCCAGGCGGTGGGGCGGATTCGGGCGTGGCTGGATGCACCGGACATCATGGTCGCCGACATCTTCGCCAACCGAACCGTGTCGGCGCTGGCCACGGTGCTCAGTGCCGCCGAGCGCGAAGAAGTCATCGTCGACTCCGACGTTTTCCCGGCCGAGTAGATCACCGAAAATCATTACCAGTGCGGATTCCAGTGACGTCGACGGCGCGCGGTGGCCCGGCCGCTGTAGTTGCGAGACAGCGGTTTCCAATTCGCGTGCGACAGCCCGGCGGTCGAGCTTTCCGGCATCGGTGAAGCCGATCCGCTCCACCACCGTGATGTGGCGCGGGATCATGTGCGCGGGGACCAGGTCGCCGAGACCTTGCCGGATCCGCTCCGCGGTCAGCCGGGTGTCCTCGGTGCACACCTGCGCGGCCAGCACCTCGGATTCCCCGGGCACGGCGATCAAGGCGGCCACTGCCGTCCGCACCCCGGGCACCCGCCGCAGCATGGTCTCGATCTCGCCGAGCTCGACCCGGTACCCGCTGATCTTCACGCGGTGGTCGGCGCGGCCGACGAACTCGAGGGTGCCATCCGGCCAGTAGCGCACCAAATCGCCCGTGCGGTACCAAGTTCGGCCGTCGTGCTGAACAAAGCGTTCCGCGGTGAGATCGGGACGCCCGCGATAGCCGCGCGCGATCCCGCGGCCGGACACCCAATATTCCCCGGGAACCCAATCGGGGCAATCACCACCGGTGTCGTCGACGACACGGCAGGCGTTGTTGGGCAGCGGGACGCCGAAGGGCAGCGCCGTCCAGTCCTCCGGTATCGGTTCAGTTACCTCGAAAATGCTGTTGTGCACCGGGGTTTCGGTCGCGCCGCCGAGCCCTGCGAAGCGCAGGTTGGGCGCTTCGGCCTGCAGGCGGCGCACCACCTCGGGACGCACCCAGTCACCGCCGGTGGGAATCACCCGCACCGAGGACAGCCGCCCGCGACCGACTTCGATCAGCATCTCCAGCCAGCCGGGCATGAAGTGCAGCACGGTGACCCGGTGAGTGTCGATGAGCCGGGCCCAGGCGTCGGGATCGCGTCGTTGCGCTTCGTCGACCACCACGATGACCCCGCCGGTGCGCAAGGTGACGAAGACGTCCATCACCGAGATGTCGCCCTCCAGGGTGGACAGCGCCAGGCAGCGGTCCGCGGGGCCGATCTCGAAGTGCCGGCCGATGAATTCCACCGTGTTCATCGCTGCGTCGTGAGTGACCTCGACGCCCTTGGGCTCCCCGGTGGAGCCCGAGGTGAACAACACGTAGGCCAGTTGCGTGGGATCGATTCTGGCAACCTGGATCTCGGCGGCCGGGGGTGCGTCGCGAAGGAGATCGGCAATGACCAGTTCGGGCAGCGGCAAGTCCAGCCGCTGCCCGCCGCACACCAGGGCCAGGCTCACTTCGCCGGAGTGCAGCATGCGCTCGGCGCGATCGCGCGGCTGATCGACGCCGATCGGTAGGTACGCGGCACCGACGGCCAGGATGCCCAGCAACGCCGGTATCTGCTCACCGGTTTTCGGGCCCACCACCGCGATGGTGTCGCCGTTGCTGACACCTGCATTACCCAGCGCGGCTGCCACGGCCAGCGCTTGGTCGCGCAGTTGCGCGTAGCTGAGATCGCCTGTGCTCGCGACGACCGCGGGAGCGTCCGGCCGCTGCGCGGCTTGTCGGAAGAACCCGTCGTGCAAGGCTTCTCCGCTGGGCTGCGCGGTGCGCGCGTTGGCCGCCTCGCGCACGGCGCGCTGTGTCGCCGGCAGCGCCGTGGGTCCCAGCGCATCCCAGGCGTCGTCGGCGCGGGCCAATCGGAGCAGCTCGTCGATGTGGTAGCCGAACATGGCGTCGATGACCCCGGGCGGGAACATGCCTTCGCGCACATCCCAATTCACCAGAACCCCGCCGTCGAACTCGGTGACTTGCGCATCGAGCAACACCTGCGGACCCTGCGAAATGATCCATTCCGGTGTGCCGAATTGATCGGTCACGTCGCGGCTGAACAGTTCGCCGAGCCCCAGTGCGCTGGTGAAGACCACAGGTGCGAGCACCTGAGTGCCGCGATGACGGCTGAGGTCACGCAGCACCGACAGCCCCGCATAGGCGGAATGCGCGGCGGCCGTGCGCATCGCGTCCTGCACCACCTGTGCACGCTTCGCGGCCGTGTCGGCGCCGACGAGATCGACGTCGAGCAGCAGCGAGGAGGTGAAGTCGCCGACCAACGAGTCGACGTCCGGGTGCAGAGCCTGGCGCCCGAAGAGCGGGACATTCAGCAGAAAGCGTGAGGTGGTCGACCAGCGCGCCAGGGTGTTGGCGAACCCTGCGGCCAGCGCCATTGCCGGCGTGATGCCGCGCGCTTGGGCGCGGGCGAACAGCGCATCGCGGGTTTCCGGGTCGAGCCAGTGCCAGCGCCGGGTGCTTCGGTTCGAGGTGCACCCACCGGTCGACGGCAATGCCGGCGGGTCAGGCAGCTCCGGGATCCGCTGCGTCCACCAGGCCCGGTCGGCCTCGCGGGTCGGTTGCGGCCCTGCGTCTTCTGCCTCGACGGCTTGGCGGTACTGCCGGTAGGTGTAGCTCAGCGCGGGGAGGTCGCGGCCGCAGTAGAGGGCCGCCAGATCAGCCATCAGGGTGCGATAGCTCATCGCGTCGGCGGCTTGCATGTCCAGATCGACGTGCAGCCGGGACCGATCGGCCGGCAGCAGCGTCACCGCCAGTTCGAATACCGCACCGTCGAGCTGCTGGTGCGATTTCGCGTCGCGGATGGCGGCGAGCCGCTGTTCAACCTCGTCGGCGCCGAGTGAACGCAGATCTTCGACGCTGACCGGAAAATCGCCGCCGGCCGGGGTGATCCGTTGGGTGCCGTCGGGCAGGAACTGCACCCGCAACATCGGGTGGCGGCGTGCCAGCGCGGTGGCCGCCGCGCGCAGGCGTTCGGGATCGATCGATCCGCCGTCGAACTCGACGTAGAGATGCCCGGCGACCCCGCCCAGCTGCTGGTTGTCTTGGCGACCGACCCACATCGCATGCTGCATCGGGGCCAGGGCAAACGGCTCGTGGTCGGCGGCGAGCTCGGCATCTGCGGGTGCCTCGGCGGGAGGGATTTGCTGGTCAGCGCTTTGTCGGCCGGAGGTGACCAGCGTTGTCCAGGCTTCGATAGTCGGAGTTTCGGCCAGCGTGGCGAAGTCGATGTCGATGCCTTGGCGGCGCCAGCGACCGGCGAGCGTCATGATGCGAATGGAGTCCAGGCCCTGGCCGATGAGGTTGCTACCCGGCTGAACCGCATCGACGCCGACGCCGAGCAGTTCGGCCACCTCCGCCCGGATGTCCTCCGAGCGCGCCGAGGCGTGCACCACAGACCCTCCCTGAATTAGCACAGGCTGTCCTAAATTTTTGGTTACCCTATCCTTACTCCCTGCATCCCCGCTACTACGCCCCCACCTAAGGAGCCATGAGCCCGACCACATCGCAGCCGCCGGTCGGAGTCCTCGACGGGTTCGTGCCATTCCCCGCTGATCGGGCCGCCGCTTACCGGGCCGCCGGCTACTGGACGGGACGCACCTTGGACACGCTGCTGGCCGACGCGGCTCAGCAATGGCCCGACCGGATGGCCGTTCTGGACGCCGCGGCCGACACCCGCTTCAGTTACGCGGACCTGGACGACCAGGCTGACCGCGCCGCCAACGGACTGCGTGGCGCGGGCATCGCGCCAGGCGACCGGGTATTGCTGCAACTGCCCAACAGCTGCCAGTTCGCGATCGCACTGTTCGCGCTGCTGCGAGCGGGCGCGATCCCGGTGATGTGCCTCCCCGGCCACCGGGCCGCCGAACTGGGGCATTTCGCCGCTGTCAGCCAGGCCACCGGGCTGCTGATCACCGACACCGCGGCCGGGTTCGACTACCGGGCAATGGCGCAAGGGCTCGTCGAGCAGCATGCCGCGCTCAGACACGTGATCGTCGACGGAAACCCGGGACCGTTCACGTCATGGGCGCAGCTGCGCGATCACGAGCCCGCCGCCTCAACGCCCGCACAGGGCGACCCGGGATCGCCTGCGCTGCTGCTGGTTTCCGGCGGCACCACCGGAACACCAAAGCTCATCCCCCGCACCCACGATGATTACCTTTTCAACGCGAAGGCCAGCGCAGAACTCTGCGGCCTTACCGCCGACGACGTCTATTTGGCGGTACTGTCGGCCGGCCATAATTTCCCGCTTGCCTGCCCGGGTCTGCTCGGCGCGATGACGGTCGGGGCCACCACCGTTTTCGGGACCGACCCCAGTCCCGAAGCGGCCTTTGCCGCGATCGCACGTCACGGCGTGACGGTGACCGCCCTGGTGCCCGCTTTGGCCAAGTTGTGGTCACAGGCCTGCGACTGGGAGCCGGTGACACCAAAGACGTTGCGTCTCTTGCAAGTTGGTGGGGCCAAATTGGAACCCGAAGACGCCCGTTCGGTGCGTGCCGCCTTGACCCCCGGTCTTCAGCAAGTGTTCGGGATGGCCGAGGGGCTGCTGAACTACACCCGGCTCGATGATCCCGCGGAACTCACCGAGCACACCCAGGGGCGACCGTTGTGTCCCGCCGATGAGCTGCGCGTCGTCGACGCGGAGGGCAACCCGGTGGCTCCCGGCGAGGAAGGCGAATTGCTGGTTCGCGGGCCGTACACGTTCAACGGCTATTTCCGCGCCGAGCGCGACAATGAACGCAGCTTCGACCCCGACGGGTTCTTCCGCAGCGGTGACGTGGTACGGCTCCGCAATGACGGTTACCTGGTGGTGACCGGCCGCGTCAAAGATGTGATTTGCCGTGGCGGAGAGACGATTTCCGCGGCGGATCTCGAAGAGCAGATGCACAGCCATCCGACTATCTTCTCGGCCGCGGCGGTAGCGCTGCCGGACCCTTACCTGGGCGAGAAGATCTGTGCGGCCGTCGTTTTCAACGGCCCTGCGCTGTCACTCGCGGAATTGAACGCCTACCTCGACGAGCGGGGTGTCGCCGCGCACGCGCGCCCCGACCTGTTGGTCGCGATGACAGCATTACCCACCACCCCGATCGGCAAAATCGACAAAAAGGCGATCGCCGCCCAGGTTTCGGCGCAACAAGCTCATTAAAGCTGCGCGCCACCGCCGCCCGGACCGATTCAGCCCATTGCCGCGTACAGGCCGGCCAACAAGCCGGCGGTGGTTCCGAAGTCCATGCACTGGTCGGTCACGGATTGGCCGTAGACCAGCTCGCCGCCGAGCGATTGGGCACCGGCCACCAGGAAGCTTTCCAGCATCAGCCCGGCGATGCCGCGCTCGCCCGCAGCGATGCGCGCGCTCACCTCGGCGGTGACCTCGGCCTGCCGAGCATGGTCTTTGCCGGAGTTGGCATGAGAGCAGTCGATCATGATGCGCTCGGAAAGCCCTGCCTTGCTTAACCGTTCGATGGCGGTGGCCACCGAGGCGGTGTCGTAGTTGGGTCCGGTGGTGCCGCCCCGCAGGATGACGTGACAGTCGGCATTCCCCATCGTCTCGACGACAGCCGCCCGACCGAGGTTGTCGGTACCGAAGAAATTGTGCGGTGCCGCTGCGGCTTTGACGCCGTCGATGGCGACCTGGATGTTGCCGTCGGTGCCGTTCTTGAAGCCGACGGGCATGGACAGACCGGATGCCAACTGGCGGTGTACCTGCGACTCGGTGGTCCGGGCGCCGATCGCACCCCACGCAACTGCGTCGGCGATGTACTGCGGACTGGTGGGTTCCAGGAATTCACATCCCACCGGGAGCCCGACGTCGATGATGTCGAGCAACAGCCCACGCGCGGTGCGTATGCCACGTTCTACGTCGAAGCTGCCGTCCATGTTGGGATCGTTGATGAGTCCCTTCCAGCCGACGGTGGTGCGCGGCTTTTCGAAGTACACCCGCATCACGACCTTCAGCCGGTCGGAGTACTCGGCGGCAAGCGGCGCAAGGCGGCGTGCGTAATCAAGCGCCGCGACGGGATCATGCACCGAGCAAGGCCCCACCACCAGCAACAGCCGATCGTCACCACCGGCCAGGATCGCCGATATCTCCTCGCGATCACGCTGGACGGACTGGGCCCGCCGAGCCGTCAACGGCAGTTCGGTGCGAATGACGGCGGGGGCCGACAGTTCCCGGAACGAGACGATCCGATGGTCGGACGTATCGATGGTCTTCGTCTCGCAATTGATGATGGACATGTGGCGTGTGTGCCTTTCTCTGCTGGCCCCCAGGGCACGCTCGCTGGTTGCCGATGCCCTGAAAAACGAAAAGCAGCGACCTTCTGGTCACTGCTGGGCCCCGGGTATCAGTCGTGCGGTTGCGTCAACCAGACGCCACATCGCCGGCTCCACCCGGAGCCACGATAAAGCGCCAATACGCGCGCACGCCGATGTTCACGTCGGCGAAGATACCACAACGACGTGGGCCGCTAATAAGGCCGGCACCCACACCTCGCGGACCATAGCCAGGTAGGAAGCTCGTGCGGGTTCAAAACCGTTGCCGCCGAGCCGATCAGCGCGGATCAAGCGCGGCGATCTGATCGAGAAATGCGCGCGCGGGCGCGGATGCGCTTGCCGAGATAGCGATGCCGAGGCGCCGCACGGTGTGGGGCAACAGCGGCCGTACCAGGACACCGGACAGCTCGGGCAGGCCGGCACTGGGCAAGATGCTTACCCCGAGCCCGGCTCGCACGATCTCAAGCGTCGCGGCAACCTCGCGCGCCTCGAAGGCCAGGTCGAATTCGACCCCGGCCCGCCGCGCTATCGGCATGAACACGTCCGCGCAGCCACCGGTTCCACGAACGAACGGCTCCTTGGCCAAGTCGGCGTAGGTGACGGTGTCCTTGGCTGCCAGCGAGCTGTCTGCGGGCACCACCGCGACCATTTGTTGTTCACCGAGGACCGCCACGTCGAGGCCCTTGCTGGGCAGGCTGACCACGCCGGCTTCGACGGCCCCTTGATCGAGCCAATCCCGGATTTCTTGCTCGCTGCCCTCCATCAGCCGGATGGTGACGGCCGGGTGTTGTTGAGCGAACCTTCGCAGCTGCGGAGCGACGAGCGTGGCGGTGGCGGTGGGCAGGCTCGCGAGGCTCAGCGTCCCGGTGATGTCGCCGCCCAGCCCGGCGACCTCGGTGCGCATCAACGTGAGCTGTCGCACCGCTTCCCGCGCATGCGTCAGCGCAACGGATCCCGCTTCGGTCAGCGAGAGCCCGTCGCGGCGACGCAGGAACAGCGGTAACCCCAGTTCTTTTTCGAGTGACGCGACGGTGCGGCTGACCGCCGGCTGCGTCAACCCGAGCCGTCGGCCCGCGGCGGTGAAACCACCCTGGTCAACCACCGCGATAAACGTCTTGAGCTGCGACAACGTTGTCATCGATCCTCCATAAGCGCGATGTCATCGCCTATATCAACAACGTTATGCCGTATTGGACTTCCAGAACGTTTAAGTAATCATACAAGTGCAATCGAGGGAGGACACGATGACCGCAAGGCGAGTGCTGATCACCGGGGCGTCGAAAGGAATCGGGCGAGCAGTCGCCGACCGGCTCGCGGCGGCCGGCAACATGCCGGTCGGCCTCGCGCGCACCAGGCCGGACGATTTCCCGGGCGAATTCTATGAGGTGGATCTCGCCGACCGGGGGGCCACCGCCAAAGTGCTCGAACAAGTTGTGACGAACGGGCGCATCGACGCGGTGGTCAACAATGTCGGCGTCGCACGGTTCGGGCGGATCGGCTCGATCGAGTTGGATGATCTGTTCGCCACCTACGACCTGAATGTGCGCACCGCCGTTCAGGTGGTTCAGGCGGTGCTGCCCGGCATGCTGGCGGCCGGATGGGGGCGCATTGTCAATGTCACCAGCCTGACCACCCTGGGCACACCGGAGCGCACCCCTTATGCGGCGACCAAGGCAGCACTGGAGGCGTGCACCCGAATCTGGGCCGGCGAGCTCGCTGCGTCCGGCATCACGGTCAACGCGGTGGCGCCCGGGCCCATCGAAACCGAGATGTACCGCGAGCTCAGCCCGGTCGGGTCCGCACGCGAAGCGCATGTGCTGCAAACCATTCCGTTACGCCGCCTCGGCACGCCCCGGGAGATCGCCCACGCGATCTGCACGCTGCTCGACGAGGACGCCGGTTATATCACCGGTCAGATCATTCGGGCCGACGGCGGCGGCAGCATCGCCGCATGACGCCCGCTTGCCCGCGGGGTTCCAATGTGGAAGGAGAATCGTCATGAGCCACACCGTGTTACCGAATGTTGTTGCGCCGGAGGCATCGTCTGGCACGAGACCGATCTCGGTCCGAATTTCTGGATCACGACGAGCTGGTCGACGCTGAGTACTCCGCGCTGTTCAGTGCGCAATTGACGAAAGTTCGGTCCCGGCGGCCGATCCGCACCACATCACCACCAGTACAACCACGCAACTAGCCGATATTGTTCGCGCGCAACGCGTCGAGCAGTCGGTCCATCACCGCGCCGGCGTCAGCGCGGGCCTGACGATGATCGTCGGCACGGGCGATGTAGAGCGTCGCCTCGCGCAACGCGCCCATAATGCTCAGGGCCGTTGCTTCGACGGGCTGTCGGGGAATGCTGCCGGACGCGATGGCGTCGGTGAGCAGTCCGGTCACGAATCCAATGTTGTAGCGGTGGCCGATGTCGCTCCATCGCTCCCAGCCCAGCACCGCCAACGCCTCGAGCAAGACGATGCGCTGGACCTCGGGTTCGGCGCATGCGTCCAACCAAAGCCCCGCGCACAATCGCATGATCTCAACTGGATCGGAATGACCCGCGGCCGCAACGGCCTCCCCCATCCGGGCGGCCATCTCGCCCTCTACTTGCTCGAATACCGCCGCGAATAGCTCTGTCTTGTCAGCGAAATGGTGGTAGAGCGCGCCGCGCGTCACGCCGGCGTTGCGGACGATCGTTTCCAGGGACGCGTCCGCGAAACCCATTGAAGCGAACAACGGCCGGGCGGCGCCGATCAATGCATCACGCGTCTCCGCCGCACGTTCGGCCTGCGTGCGGCGACCGCCCTTCGCCATCAACCCTTACCTTTCGCCACCCATGCATTGTCATACATACCGCATGAAGGTCCAGGATTGACGTGGCGTCGCGGCCTGCTGTCGATTCAGAACACCCTGAGCCGGCGGACGATATCCAGCGTCGCCGGGTCACCCTCGGCCTGCACGCCGAGGCTCTCCCACCCGCCGCGCTGGGTGACCCACCGCACGAAGGCCTGCGAGTCCGACGTCACCCGCGCGGCGACATCGGAGTTGGTGCCCAGATGCAAGGTCCGGGCGCACAGCCCGTCGAGGTGGATGTCGACGCCGGTGGGTAAAGCGTTGAGCAGGTTGACATTCTGTTGTGGTAGTGCCGCCTCGATCCAGTCAAGCGTGGGCGCAAGCCGTAGCTCGTCGACGGGCGGTGGGTCACCCTGCACCGGACCATCCGGCGGGAACATGTCGTATCGAGTATGAACGAAGGCTTCGAAGACGAAGGTCGTCGGCACCACCGAGGCCGGATACGTACCGACGTCGCCAATCGGTATGTCAACGTCCTGACCCGCTATCGCGGCGAGCACCTCCATTCCTCTCGCGCTGACCGATTTATAGTCGGCCACAACCTCTCTGGGCGTCATCGAACGTCGCGATTCGACATACAGGTCCGCCGCGCGCTCGGCGGGCAATCCGCCGGGATCGGGCAGCGTCGAGGGATCAACGGCTAACCAGAAGCTGCACGCCATGTGCGACACAAGGTCTTGCACCGACCAGCCGGCGCACCCACTGTCCTTCTCCCACAGCGAATCCGGCATCTGCGAGCAAAGCTGCAAAACGATTTTGCGTTCTTCGGCTATGGCGTCGAGCGTGGCACTCATGACCCCTCACTTTCCAGATACATACGGTATGTATGAACATACACGCTGTATGTATCGCGTCAAGGGGTCGATTGCATAAGCCGTCGACGGCGACGAACCCGTCAGTGGCTTGGAGACGACGCCGGCCGCAGAGCGCCGATCGCGCCGCAAACCAGGGGAAACCCGTGCAGGTCGTTGTCATACCCGGTCAGCCAGTACCGAGCAGGCGTTGCTTCTGTTCGGCGAATTCAGTCTCGGTCAATGCGCCATTGGCGCGCAGCTCGGCGAGTTTGCCTAGCACATCAGTGATTTCGCGTAGCTCGGCGGCCGTGCCGCCGGACGGATTGCGAGCCGACTGTCCACGATCTTGTAGAGCGGCGGGGGCGGGGATCTGACGGGCGTGGATGTCGCGCGCGGGGGTCGATCCACCACCCCGGGAATCGTGCGTGCCGCGTCCGGGCAGGGCCATCAGCGGGGCGCCGCCCAAGAGGGGCATTTGGCCGGCGAACAGTCCGGATCCCGCACGGCTTGCCGATGTGGCGCCGGCGGCGGGCGTCTCGAGCGCCGTAAGGCGCAGTTCCGGTGCCGCTGCCGACCACCCCTGCGGCACCGACATGCTGCCCAACGAGGATGCGCGCCCCATCCCCGCGGACACCGTCTTCGCCTTTCCGGGCGAGCGCGAAACTGCCGGTCGCTCCGGCCTTTCCGGTACAGCCTTCGACTTCGCGCCCGGCTCCACAATTTTGTGTTCGGTGTCGGAAATGAATCCGGCCGCGCCCGATACCCCGATCAGTCCGGTGCCATTTCCGAGCAGTGCAGAGCCGAGCGATACCAAGTTGTAGGGGTTCATGAAGCTTGACAAGTCGCCCAGCCCCGAGGACGCCGACGATGATGTGGTGAGGTTTTGCAGCGCATTCGGTACCGCGGACATCGCGTTGCTGCTCGACAGCGCCGATTGCACACGCCCTGCCGACGTACCGGCAGCCTGGGCGACGGCGGCGTTCTGCACGGGAAGCCCACCCTGGTTGGTGGTCTGCTCCGGCGGGGTGAATGGTGTCACCTGCGAGGCCGCCTGCGACGCGCCCGCGTAGCTATACATCGCGGCGACGTCGCGGGCCCACATTTCGCCGTAGGCGAGCTCGGTGGCCGCGATCGCCGACGCGTTCTGGCCCAACAAGTTCGTGGCGACCAGCGATGTCAACTGGGCACGGTTGGCTGCGATCACCGATGGGTGCACCGTCATCGCATACGCCGACTCATACGCCCTCGCAGCGGCTTTGGCCTGTACGGCGGCCTGCGCAGCCTGCTCGGCGGTGGCATTCAGCCAGGCCACCTGTCGCGCCGCCGCGGCCGACGCCGCCGTTGCAGATGGTCCCTGCCACGGCTCACCGGTAAGCCCGGAGATTACCGACTCGATGTTGGCCGCCGTGGCGTGTAGCTCGTTGGCCAGCTCATCCCATGCCGCCGCTGCGGCCAGCATCGACCCTGAACCGGGGCCTGCGTACATGCGGCCGGAGTTGACCTCCGGCGGCAATACCGCGAAGTGCATCGAGTTCCTCTGGGATCGTGGAGGCATTCGTCGTGTTGCCCCGCTACTCACGTCCCCTTTCGTACCACGCGTCGCCGATTCTCAATCCTGCTTGAAACATCGCGGGTACTGCCGGCGGTTTCGATCACTGAACATCGATTGCGCTGCGGTGCTGGCATCTTCAATGCATGGTCCAAAGCTGTTGACTACGGCCAAGACTGGCGCGCGAATCGAGAAGTGTTCATACTCACACCGTTGTGCCTGGAACCGGCGGTACGCTACTTCGACAGTCGTAGCGATGGTGCGGACGAAATCCCAACCGCCACCGCGTAACCAGCGCATATCGACTCGACCGCTGGTGTCGATTTGGGGCCGGCCACGCTGATGAGCAAAGTGATCGCGACGTCTACTGACGGGTGGCCGTCACGGGTTCACTGACGCGGGATAGTCGGGAAGCCAGCGCACCTGTGCGATGCGTTCGCTGAGTTCGGTGCCGCTGCGCGTCGGGGCGACGCCGTCGGTGACCGCCTGCACAGCGACGGCCTGCGCAATGCGGACGGCGATGTCGGGCACATCCGACCATGCGGGCAGCAGCGGCTGGTCAGGGTCGGCAAGGGCAGGCGACGCCTCCCCCAAGGTCTCCGCGGCGACTCGCATCATCTCGTCGGTCACTCGCGTCGACTGAGCCGCGGTCACGGCAAGTCCCATCGCCGGAAAGATATACACGTTGTTGCATTGGGCGACGGGGTATTCCACGCCATTTCGGTGCAGCGGCGCGAACGGTGAGCCGGTGGCAATCAGGGCGCGTCCGTCGGTCCACTGATCCAGCTCGGCCGGGTGCGCCTCGGCGCGGCTGGTCGGGTTGGAGAGCGGGAAGATGATCGGCCGCTCGGTCTTGCGTGCGAGTTCGCGGACGATGCTCTCGGTGAAGGCGCCCGCGGCAGTCGACAGGCCCACCAACACGCCGACGTCGACATGGTGGACGACGTCGGCAAGCTGGGCGGGGCGTGACAAACCCCAACCCGCGACACGGTCGGCCGGCTGGGCGAATCCGCGCTGCGCGTCCGACAGGTCGGTGCGGTCGTCAGTGAGCAGCCCAACCACATCGACAACCCAGATGCGCTGGGACGCAGCCTGTTCGGACAGTCCCTCGTTCACCATCTGCCGGCGAATCATCTCGAGCACTCCAATACCGGCCGAGCCGGCGCCGAGCATGACAACCTGCTGCTGCGACAGCGGACGACCGGCAACCTTGGCAGCGCCGTGTAGCGCTCCGAGCGTGACAGCCGCGGTTCCCTGGATGTCGTCGTTGAAAGTCAGCAGCTTGTCGCGGTAGCGGGCCAGGATCGGCAGCGCATGCGTGGTGGCGAAGTCTTCCCACTGCAGCAACACGTTAGGCAGCTGTTTGCGCACCGCGGCAATGAATTTGTCGATGAACGCGTAGTACTCGTCGTCGTCGATACGCCGGTGCCGCCAGCCCAGGTACTGGGGGTCGCCGAGGAGTTCGCTGTTGTCGGTGCCGACATCGAGCACGATCGGAAGGGTGCGAGCGGGATCGATGCCGCCAATTAGGGTGTAGAGGGACAGCTTTCCGATTGGAATGCCCATCCCTCCGATGCCCTGATCGCCCAGGCCGAGGATCCGCTGGCCATCGGTCACCACGATCACATCTACCTCGCGCTGCGGCCGATTGTTCAGCACCTCGTCAAGACAGTCGCCCTCAGCGTAGGAAACGAACAACCCACGGGGACGTCGGTAGATCTCACTGAACCGCTCGCAGGCCTCCCCTACGGTGGGCGTGTAAACGATGGGCAGGGCCTCGGGGATATGGTCACGCAACACCCGGTAGAACAACGTCTCGTTGCGGTCCTGCAACGCCCGCAGGTAGATGTGCTTGTCCAGATCGTCGCGGCGGGTGGAGAATTCGTGCCAGCAGTGCTCGGCTTGCTGCTCCAGTGTCTTCACCGTGGTGGGCAACAGACCCAACAGACCCAGCCGCCGGCGCTCGGCTTCGGTGAAGGCGGTGCCTTTGGTGGTCAAGGCATCGAACAGTCTGGCCGGTCCCCGGGACTCATCCGGCATCGTCAACGTCCGTTCTGTGGGAGTCTCGCGGCGAGGGAAAATGTTCAGACCATCATCGACCATCCTGAGCGGTTTGTCTGCGCGTAGCCACTGCCGGTCCGCCTAACGCAGCCGACCGCAATCAGGCGGCTTGGAGCCGGGCGGATTCATTCGAATCAAAGTTTGCTGCCGGCGCCGGCGTTCGCACCGAACTCCGCCGTGGACGCCGGTATCGACGAGAGCGTAGAACCCAGTGCCGCTGCAGTTTTGGAATCATTCGGTTGTTTGCCCGGATGATCACTGCGAGGAATGTTTGGCTGACACTATTCCAATACGGCCGTACATCAAGTTATGGTAAACGCGGCGCCGTTCCGCCAGGCCTCCGGCATGGTGCATGGTCTGGCACAATAGCGCTCGCTCTATGGGTTGGAATCGACAGATTGAGTCATCACGCCGAGATAAACGCTGTTGAGCGGTAATTCTGAGTTAACCGCGCGCGAAATTAAAAGATTTCGCGTTGCCGGCCACCTCACACGAGCACACGGTGAGTTGTCAGAAGTTCCTGGAAGATCTTCCAGGCCCGGGAGGGGATTTCTATGATTGCGCCGCGAGATCGTCAGAGAGTCGTCCGTCTGCGCTGGTTGAGGCCAAGCTGTCAGCCAACTCAGATCACAGTGAATCCATCCTGGTGTGCACGTCGGTCGACGCAGGTGACGGCAGCGCGCTTGCCGGGCCTGCGAAGCAGTACTTCGTCGAACCTCACTTCGTTCAGCAACTTGTGCCCGGTGCCGTTAAGGTCATCGGAACCGACGTCGCCGGCTGACGAACGAAAGGTAGCGCATGTTCCTGGGCACGGTTGAGGATTGGACGGCCGAGGGTACCGTCGTCTCCTGGTACCCCACCGCGGCCACCTACAGACGTGCTGCCGAAGCGCAATATCATCGCGCTCCGGTCAGTTATCAGCAATCGCAGCATCTTCGCTATTACCGACGGCAGGTCAGCCGCGGCCGTGATATCCCCCGGTTATGCATCGGTGCCTGGGAAATCAGTGGCATATGTGATATCGACGCGATGACCCAGGCACTGAATTCTCACTTGCGCCGACACGACACCTATCACGACCGCTTTGCTTTCGGTGATAACGACGAAATCCTTCGCTACGTCATTGCCGATCCAGAGGTCATCACCGTGGCGCCAACGGATCTCGGACGAATGGCGCCGACCCAGATCCGCAAACTGCTTCTCGATACGCCCGATCCGTTGCAGTGGGACTGCTTTACCTTCGGGATTATTCAAGCTCAAGACCGCTTCACCGTCTTTATCGCAGTCGATCACTTACGTGCCGATGGCATGTCGGCGGGGGTGATCTTCCTCGACATCCAGACGATGTACTTCGCCGCGTTGCAGAGGGCGCAGAATGTACTGCCACCCGCCGCCAGCCATCGGGAATACAGCGCGAAACAGCATGCCTACACCAGGGCCCTGAATGAAGAGTCGGCCGAGATCCAGTCGTGGCGGGCGTTTCTCACCGCGAACAACGGTGCGCTACCCAAGTTTCCTCTGGAACTGGGTGAGTCGAACGCGGATACACCGGGTGCCATCGATGTGTTCGACCTGATCGATGACCACCAGGGCCGACGGTTCGAAGCGGTGTGCCGCGCCGCGGGGGCTCGTTTCAGCGGTGGCGTGTTCGCCTGCGCCGCGCTAACGGAGCATCGGTTGACGGGCGCCGCAACGTATTTCGGCCTCACACCGTTCGACAACCGTCGCGATCCCGCGCACGCCACCGCGGTCGGTTGGTTGGCCAGCTTCATCCCGTTGGCGATCCCCACCGCGGGTGCATCATTCGCTGAGATCGTCAATGCCGCGCAAGCATCGTTCGATGGCAACACCAGCCTGGGCGCCGTGCCTTACTATCACCTGCTTGAGTCGCCGGATCCCCAATCGAATCCTATTGAGGTTCCGGACCGTCCGGTGCCGATGCTCTCCTACATCGACATCCGCAAGTTGCCCTTCGGTGACTACTTCGACGGCCTGCGTGCCGGCGTCTGGGGGGATAACCGGCTGTCGGAGACGGTGTGCATGTGGGTCAATCGCATGCATGACAAGACACAGCTGGTGGTCGCTTACCCAGGCACCGATGTCGCCCGCCGGTCGGTCTTACGCTATGTCGAGGCGATGCGTGCCGAGTTCACCCGGGTGTCCGACGCCGGACAACAAATCGATGCATGATGCGGTTCCCGTTCTGCCGCCGGGGTCTCGATGTGAGTGCGCTGATGGTCCTCACCTTTCGCACGATATCGGCCTCACGACGCGACGCTGACCTGCTTTTCGCGGCGCTGGCGCCGGTGGGGTGTTTTCTGGGGTTTGCCTTGGTGCTGGGCAGCATCATCCACACCGGCTCGACGCCCTACCCACAATATGTCCTTCCCGTGGTCATCGTGCAGGCGATGCTGTTCGGGGCGATGACGACAGCCGATCGCGCCGCGCGAGATCGGCTGTCCGGCTTCGGGTCTCGTCTTCGTACTCTGCCGGTTCCGGCGGCGGTGCCGTTGGGCGCGCGAATGCTCTACTGCTTGATCCGCGCGGCCATTGCGCTGATCGCCGCTCTGGCGATCGGATGGTCGTTCGGCTTCCGGATGGAAGGTGGTCCGGGCGAGGCGGTGCTGTTCGTGCTGATCGCCATGACGTTCGCGATGGCGGTGTGCCTGGGCGCAGATGCCCTGGGCTCCCGGGTCGGCTCCGTCGAATCCTCGAGCCAATTATTGCTACTCCCCCAATTGGTCCTGGTCCTGTTGTCCACCGGAATCGCCCCGGCGGAATCGTTTCCAGCGTGGCTCGGCCCGTTCATTCGCTACCAGCCGGTGTCACAGGTCGCCGACACGCTGCGCGGACTGGCCACCGGTCATGTCACCAGTAGGGATTTAGCGGTGACGTCGACGTGGTGCGTTGGATTGCTCGCGCTGTTCGGCATTCTCGCGCTGCGGATGCAGCGACGCGTCAACGCACCGGGCCCGGCGCGGATCGTCCGCAGGGGACGCCGGCACCTCCCGCCGGTTCGCGACGCAGTAGTAGCGCAGCCTTCGGTCAGCGTGAACACCGATGTACGCCAAGCAATTCCGCGCCTGTCGTCGCTGACGGGATTCGTCAGCCAAAGCGCCTCGGAAGCGGGTCGGCTGCTGCGCCGCTGGCGACGCGACCCGATCGTCACGGTGCAGGCGCTGTTGTTTCCGACGTTTCTCCTCATCATCTACAAATTGCTGGTGGGCAAGTCCGTCCTGGCCGTCACCGGACACGACAGCCTGTACGGGCTGGTCCCGATGTGTGCGGTGGTCGGCGCCGTATTCGGAACTCTGGGTGCCGGTTTGGCGTTGCCATCAGAGCGGGAGTCCGGTGTGTTGACCCGGTTGTGGGTGCAGCCGATCCATCGGGCCAGCGCCGTGGCGGGCCGTCTGGTCGCCGAGGCCACCCGAACCGTCACGTCCGCCGTTGTGCTGACCATCTTCGGCATCGCGTTGGGTCTGCGATTCAGCTGCGGCTGGATCGCTGTGCTGGCTTTTGTGTTGTTGCCCGTGGCGCTTTCGGCGGGGATGGCGGCGTTGGTCATCGCTATCGCTGCCCGCGTGGACGGCAAAGCGATGGTGACCTGGCTGGGCGCGGCGTGCGTGGTGCTGCTGTTCCTCAACACCGGCGTTGCGCCCGCCCAGGTGTTTCCCGGCTGGTTGCAACCGGTGGTGCGTTTTTCACCCATATCACCAACGATCGAGGCAATGCGCGCGCTCGCGGCGGGCGGGCCGGTGCTGTCGCCGCTGTGCCAGGCGGGCTTGTGGTGCGGCGTCCTGGTGGCGGTTTTCGCACCGGCGGCGGTGCGCGGATATCGCACTGCGGCCGAGGCGGGGTGCTAGTGGCGAGGCTGGCGCTGCTGGACCAGGCCGCTTTCCTGCGGCTGCGTGCCACCGGGCAAGGCAGCACGGTGCAATGCACGTGGGTCTACGACCGCGCCGTGAACATCGACGAATTGCGGGCATTCAAAGACAATCTCGGAGCCGGTCTGCTCGGACGCCGGATCGAGCGCTCGCCGCTGCCGTTCGGGCGTCATCGCTGGGTGGCCGACGGTCATTCGCCCGACATCACGTGCGAACCGCGGAAACCGCGACCGGAGATCGGTGCATGGCTGCAACGCCGCGCGCAGGTGGCCGTCGACCCCGAACACGGCCCGACATTTCACCTCGGCGTGCTGCCGTTGGATGACGGCGGTACGGCGGTCACCTTGGTGGCATCACACTGTGTTGTCGACGGACTCGGTCTGGCAACCGCGGTAGCCGAGGCGATCAAGGGAGAAGGCCGCAATCTTGGCTATCCGCAGGCGGGTTCGCGCAGCCGGTGGCGTGCGGTGTTGGAGGATCTGACCGATGCCGTTCTCGACCTGCCCGCGGCCCTGCGCGCGCTGATCGCGACGCTGCTGATCTTGTTCAGGGCATCATCTGGTCAGCGGGCTCAGCCACCGGCACGCCGGCCGCGGGCGGCCGGAACGATAGACGAAGGCGAGAGCACGTTCCCATTGGTGACGATTCAAACCGATGATGCGGCATGGGAAGCACGTGCGCGCAGCCTGAACGCAAGCAGCAACACGTTATTCGTCGCTTTCGCGGTACGTCTGGCAAAACGGATTGGCAGGGTGCTGCCCGACGGCAATTCTGTGACGGTCGTGCTTCCCGTCAGCGACCGCACCGCGAACGACGACCGCGCCAATGCGCTGACCTCGATCACGCTCACCGTCGATGGCCAGGGGGTGGTCGACGATCTGGCCGGTGTGCGCGCCGACCTCAAGAGACTCCTGACGTCCCTGGGCGACCAGCCCAATGAAATGCTCGCCGGACTTCCGCTCGTCCCCTTCACGCCACGATGGTTGGTCCGGCGCGCCGAAAGCGTCGCGATGTCAACCGGTCATCTGCCGGTGGGCTGCTCCAACCTCGGTCAACTCGATACCTCCTTCGGCCGCATCGATGGTGCGGACGCAACCGAGGTCTCGATGCGGCTGGCCGAGCAGGGCGTCACCCGTCGGCGCTTGGAGCAGATGCACGGCCAATTGTTCTGCAGCACAGGAACGATCAACGGCCGCCGGTTTCTCGACGTCGTCGCATACCAGAACGGCGCCGACAACACCGCGGCGGGTGTTCGCGAGCTCGTGTGCGGTGTGCTGGCCGATATGAACCTGTTCACCACCACCGTCTACCAGGGACAGATTTGATCGTGGACTCGGACGTTGCGGTGACGGAACAGACTCCGCGCCACCTGCTGGGTATGGGCGCCGTGATTGCGGCTTGGGCGGTGGTCGTGATGTGGTTCGCGATCAAGGTCGTTCCACTTGACGTGTACTGGATGTCGTATTACACGGCCGACTACGCACACGGCTTCGTCCGTCGCGGGCTCGCCGGTGAATTGGTTCGCCTGGCGCCAACCCACTACTTCGCGGCCACCCTCGGACTGCGCTGGCTGTCGACGGCGGTGTACCTGTGCGGCCTGGCAACGGTCGCGGGCGTGGTGCTCGTAGGTCGCCGTCGCTCCGAGCGCAGGCTGATGGTTGCGATGCTGATTCCGCTGCTGCCGTTCGGGATTCCGTTCGCGGCCTTCTCGGCTCGGCCGGATCTGTTCGGCGGGGCGGTGCTGGCACTGTTCAGCTCGGCATTGGTGTTGGTCCGTTCCCGTGCCGTCGCCATGGGATGGTGTGCGGCCTACGGCGCGGCGATCGCGGCCCTGACGCTGGTACACGAGGCGATCGGGTTGCAATTCGCGTTGGGGGCGGTACTGGCGATCATCGTGCTCGGTGGTGCGCTGGAAAGCGCCCAGCGTCTCGGCATGCTGGTTGCTGTGCTGCCGGGAGTGCTCGTCACGGCTGTCGTGGCGGCATTCGGTCGTCACGACATCGCCTCCCAATTGTGCGCAGCGGTACCGCATCGCTTGATGCCCAATCCCTTCGCCACGGTCACCTCACCACGGACGCTGGTGCGCTTTCTGATTGACGGGCGGCCCAGCCAGACTGATTATCACGACTGGGTGTGCCGCAACGTAATGCCGCACTACGACAATGGCATCGCCGCGGCCATCCGCACCGTCGGCCACATCGGAGCACTCGGCCTCACCGTCTCGTTGATTTTCGGTGGCGCCGCCCTCGCGGCGACGTTGTGGGGAGTCAGTGGACTTTCGGGCGTCCCGTTGCGTGCGTTCACCGAGGCGTTGCGCGGTCGAACAGCCTCGGTGACCGCTGGCCTGCTGCTGGTCGTCCCGGTCTTCCTCACCGGCTATGACTGGACGCGTTGGTTGACCATCGTGGCGTTCGACGTCACGACCGTGTTCATTCTTTTCGCAGCCCGCCGACCGGAGATCGAGCAGTCGACGACACCACAAACGTTGCGACTGTTCATTCTTCTCGTCACCTCGTTCGGGCTGATCCCGGTTGGAGCGGTTCCGGGTTTCGGCGGCCCACGGATGGTCTGACGCCCGCTGTCTCCTTGTGCACCGGTTGATTGCGGGTTGCCAGCTGGGGTTGATTTCGACGTCGTTGTCGCGGGCTACTGCTGCACAGCGGTCGAGCATTCACCGACGATGACGTTGCCCAGATCGATCGGACCGGATCCATTGATAACCAGGCTCATCCGGTAGTCGCCGGCCGGCAGGTTGAACGTCAACGACCGCATCGCGCTTTGCCCGGGCACCAGCGGATCACACGACAGTGATTGACTGTCGCCGCTGCCCTCATCATCAAGGTCGAAGATGTCCTGATAGTCGGTGGAGGCGTCCTCGCCGACATTCTTTTCCTGCCAGAAGACGGTGAAATCGCCACCGGCACAGGGGTTCATCGGATCGGTGACAAAGGTGACCTGCTCGTCAAATACGATGGTTGCGGACACGGCTGCTGCCTTTCGGGGCTTGAATTCGCCAGCGCTTCCGTGTGCTGGTCGTCCTCGATGCTGTCCGCAGTCGCACGGCGCCCGATAGCGTAGTGCGCTACTCAGTTCGCCGATCGACCAGGCAGCGCCCCGTGGCACGGCCGTGCGGACGAAGCTCTGCTGCGTCGCTGCGGTAAGGACGTTCGCGCACGGCCAGGATGGCGAAACTTGCGGTCTCGCCTTCGGCACATGATTCAGGCATTCAGTCCCGCCGCATTGACGACCGCCCATAACACCTCGGGATGGCGGATGTCACTGTGCGCGCCGCTGAAAGCCGACTGGTTCGCACAGATGATCCGGTTGCTGTCCAGAGCGTAGAACTCGCCGGGCACGAACTCGTACGGCGAACCCACCGGCGCCAGCGGAACGACCGCCGGGGCCGGATCGCGCTGGTATCCGTCATGGCCCATCGCTCCCCACCGGTAGGTCAAGTCGGCGGCGGTCTCGCTGTCTTGGCGGCTCAGCATGCTCGCCGTCGGATACCACCATCCGACGGCGCGGTCGGCGGCGGTGAATGTCGACAGCAATGGCCCGTCGACCCGGTCGCCGTAGCCGGACAGGGAACCGGAGCGGCCCGGGTTGAACGGCAAGTTGGCGGCGAAAGCGAAGTGGGAGAAGGCACCCTGGATCAAAGTCAGTGACTTCACTGGACTGTTTGCGCCGGTATGCCCGTTGCCTAGTCCGGCCAGCGCGTAGGACACCAGCCGCGCGCCAAAACTGTGCCCCATCAAATGAATTCGCAGCGCGGCGTCGCGCTGCGCCAAGTCGGCCAGCAGTGGGCCCAACCCCTGCTGGCCCACCACGCCGGCACGGTTTTTCATCTCGTAGTAACTCAGGGTGCGCAGTACCTCCCGGGCGCCGGACCACATCGTGGTGAAGACATTGGCACCGCCCATGGCCCCGCTCCCGGCCTTGGGTGCCATTGCTCCGGCGTAGGCCAATACGGTCGCAGTTGGATCCTTGACGAAGGCATTTTCACCGTGGTCCTCGACCGCGTCGGACTGGGTCGTCACCAACGTGCTGGCCAACGTGTGGAACTCGTTCAGCTTGTCGGGGTCCTGGGGCCCTTGATCCAGCAGTGCGCCCATGGTGGCCAGGTCCTGCTGTTGGTCGGGAAAAGCGGGACTCAAAGCGGTTGCCAGTTCGGCGCCGGTGGAGGGCACCGGCTTGGCGGTGGTGGGATCGTCGTCGGGGAAGAGCAGTGATGGCCAGATGATGCCGGCGGCGGCGCTGGTAGCCACCCGGGGACCGAGCTGGTCGGCGAGCAGCCCGAACATCGCCACGTAGAGGTCGCGGGCGGAGTCGACGCCGTTGTTCCAGCCGTGGGAGAACACGAACAGGTCGGTGATGCCGCCCGCGGCGATCGCCTCGGGCAGGCCGCCGGAGCCGCCGCCGGTGGCGGTGTTGAGACTGCCGTCAGCGTTGAAATCCGCTTCGTAGTAGGGCAATCCGTGAATAGTGGTCATCGCGTAGCCTCCGCATCATTTAGACATTGGACAGGGCGCGCATCAGGTCGATCAGACCCGCGCCTTGATAGAACTCGTGGCGCCCCAGATCGGTGGCGCTGTCCATGAGCAGCTGCTTGATCAGTTGCGGCTGTCCGATGTATTCGGTGCGAGCCGACATGAATGCGGAGATCGCACCCGACACGTGCGCAGCCGCCATCGATGTTCCGCTGTCCTCGCGATAGCGGGCCAAGTGCTTGGTGTCATGCGGCGCCAGCACATCCACGCCCGCAACGAACGAACCCGTTGCGGCCGAGGTGATGCGCTCACCCGGCGCCACCAGGTCCGGCTTCTTACGCCCATCGAGGGTAGGCCCCTTGGAGGAGTCGAAACTGACGCCATAGGTGTGCGGCTTGTAGCGATGGACCGAACCCACCGTGATCGCCGAGGCCGCATTGCCCGGATCGGTGATGGTGGACAGCTGGCCCCGCACGTCGCTGCTCGGTCCACTCAGGGTTCCGGCGGCGCCAGCGTTGCCCGCACTCACCACGACCACCACCCCGGTGGCGGCGAGCAGATCAAGTTCACGACAGATCGGGCTTTGCCCGGCCGCGCAGTCCGAAGGCGGCCAATCCGAACCCAGCGAAAGATTCACGCCGTGAATCTGAACGGTGCGGCCGCCGGAATTGATTCGGCGCACCCAGTCGATCGCATCGAGCACCGCGCTGGACACTGTATTGCCGTCATCATCAAGCACTTTGAGGCTGACGAGTTTGGTCTGCGGAGCTACCCCGCTCAGCGTGGTTCCCGGTTCCAGGGTGCGCAGTGCCCACCGCGGCAGGTCTTGATCGGTGGGTTCGTTGGAGGCGATCAGCAGTTTCTCGTCATCGGGCGCTACGCCGGCGATGATGCCGGCGACGTGCGTCCCATGACCATGGACGTCAGTCAGTGGCCCACCGCGCGTCGTGTTGCCGACAGTGAAGTCGCGGTGCCACCGCTTCACCAGCGGATCGGTGAGGTTGCCGTAGCGAGCGAAGTGCGGATGTTTGGAGTCGATACCGGAATCCAGTACCGCCCACACGATGCCGCTGCCACCGCAGCCGTAGGTTCGCACGGCGGCGTCAGCTTTGACCGTGGTGACCGAGCGGTCCAGGTGACCACGCATCACATAGTCGGGCCAGATGCGGTAGATCGACGGGACACCCGGCGGGGTGCTACTTTCGGCCGCTGCGACGTCGGCGGTGGCCAGCGCCCGCATCTGCTCGCTGCTCAGCACGCAGCGCCAGTAATGTCGGGCGATCACGGTCGGGCGCGGGGGTGCCGAGGCACCCGAAAACACGGTGTCCCAGAGCTTTTTGAACCGATCGTTTACTGCCTTTGGGTTGTCGCCGGGGTTGAACCGCAACTCGAGAAGCACCATACGAGTGGTGACGTTCGTGTCGTCATCGACATGAGTCACCGTCATCTGCATTTGTTGAGGCGTCAGCTCGTCTGGGGTCCGCACCGCGAGGGGACTGATCAACGAATTGGTCACTGCCCGGCGGGGCTCACCGGCTTGCATCGCCGCACCCTGCTACTACAAAGATCTGTCCGATCGACATGGCTTCTCCTCTCACCGATCGGCCGCGTCGAAACACCCGCGCCGAGGGACCGTTGAGGTGACCCCGCCACGCGGCGGTTACCGCCACGGCAACTCAGACGGCGTTTCGTTTACCACCAGTGATCCTTACAGGTAGTTCGGGTTTTGCGATGGAGATTGGCCGGCCTCGATGATCGCGCTCAGCGGCGCCGGTTTCACGGGTAGTCGGCTACTCCATCTGTGTCGCAACTGGCCGTTGATCATTCACTCGATCGCAGGTGGCACCGGACGGCGGGGAGCCATCGGGTAGTCGACTACCCGTGCACCCCTGCCAATTCGCCGTTAACGTTCGCGTCGCCGCGCGTTGCGGATAGGCCCGAAGGGAGACGCATGGAGTCACCGAAACGATGGCGCGGCTGCCAGGCGCTGACGCTGCCAGCTCCTCGAATGCTCGATGCTGCGAAAATCTTTGGCCGCTGCGCGCCTCCCCTCATCCCTCCTCCTTTGCGCTGCCACTCAAGATGTCCGGCCGCCGCGCGGCCCTCGTCGCCGCACGGGACGGGCGCCGGCGTTGCCCGACGCGAGCGATGGATGTTCACCACCATCCAGCGCAACCACCAGCCCCACGTCCGACGAACTGTTAGTGTCCACTGCAGCTTCAGCTACCACGGAGCCGTTATGTGGAGGCGAACATGATGCTCACCGATCGGCTGGCGCGAGTAGCAGAGATGACCGACCGATGGATCGGATGGTTTCGGCTTCCCACGCCTGTGGGACTCGCGGTCCTCATCGGATTGCGAGAGCAGTTGCGCGAAAAAAATCTGTATGACACCGGCCGTGGACCTGACGACCACCCGCCCGGTGGTAATGGGGTTGCTTCCTGCCGTGACGCGCGCACTCTCGACGGCACGAACAACGACCTGCAATACCCGCTAATGGGTGCCCTGGGCAGCCGATTCGGCCGAAATGTCGCCACCGGCTTGACCTATCCCGAAGAGCCCGATCGCATACTCGAACCCAACCCGCGCGTGATCAGCCGGCGACTGCTCGCCCGTGACAGCTTCAAACCGGCGTCCACGCTGAACCTTCTGGCCGCCGCATGGATCCAATTCGAGGTTCATGACTGGTTCAGCCACGGCACCACCGACGAGGCGCCCTGGCAGATCCCCGTCGCGGCCTCCGATCTGTGGCCGGAATCGCCAATGACGATCAAACGGACCACACCGGACCCCAGCCCGGACGCCTCCGGCCCACCCACCTTCGTCACCCAGGACACCCACTGGTGGGACGGATCCCAGATCTACGGCAACACAAGCGGATTCGCGGACGGACTGCGCACCGGGCAGCTAGGGCAGGTCAAGATCGACGACGTCGGCTTGCATCCGGAGAAGCTCGAGACCTACCTCGATCCGCACGGGGCGGTCAGGGCCAACTTCTGGGTCGGGCTGGCCCTACTGCACTCCCTGTTTCTGCGCGAGCACAACGCCATCTGCCGCGAGCTCCATCGGCACTATCCCCAGATGAGCGATCAACAGCTCTACGACAAAGCCCGCCTGGTCAATTCCGCGCTGATGGCGAAGATCCACACCCTGGAGTGGACCCCGGCGATCATCGCCCACCCCACCACCGAATCGGCGATGCGAGCCAACTGGTTTGGGGTGCTCGGTCAGCACTTCGAGGACCGCTACGGTCGCATCACTCCCAACGAGGTGCTACAGGGTATCCCCGGATCACCCACCGACCACGACGGTGTGCCGTACTCGCTCACCGAGGAGTTCGTCGCGGTCTACCGCATGCATCCACTGATCCCCGACGACTACGTCGTGCGCTCACTGAGAGACGATCAGGAGCTGGCGCACTACGAATTACCGGATTTGGCGCAGCCCCAGGTCCGCGAGCGCCTGGCGCAATGGGAGACCGACGACTGGTTCTACTCGTTGGGCGTGGCCCATCCGGGCCAGATTACGTTGCACAACTTTCCTATCCACCTCCAGGACTTCCACCGGGTCAACGACATCCCCATCGACCTGGCCGCCGCTGACATCCTGCGGATCCGGGAACGGGGCGTGCCGCGCTACAACGCCTTTCGGCGGATGCTGCGACTCAAGCCCGCCGCCACCTTCGAAGACCTCACCGATAACCCGGTGTGGGCCCAGGAGCTGCGCGACATCTACGGCGACGTCGAGCGCGTCGACCTGATGATCGGCCTATACGCCGAGCCCAAACCACCGGGCTTCGGGTTCAGCGACACCGCGTTTCGGATCTTCATCTTGATGGCCTCCCGTCGCCTGCGCAGCGACCGGTTCTTTACCACCGATTTCACCCCGGCGATGTACACCGAGGCCGGCATGACATGGGTGCAGACCAATTCTATGCGCACGCTGCTGCTGCGGCATTTCCCGGCCCTGGAACCCACCCTGCGCTCGGTGCGCAATCCGTTCGCCCCGTGGCCCAGAACACCTGCACGGCCGTGGACCCGGATGTCCCCGGCGCCTACGACGACGCGCCGCTATCCACCGCCACCGGGCCCAGAACCTACTTACGTCCCCTACAGCGACGCCCTCGAACAGCCCGGCGCCGAGGAGGATCGCGAGATCGACGCGATCGTGAAGGCGTTGCGCGGAAACAACGAATGGGCGTACAAGAAGTTCCATCACGGCCTGCGCGATGCCCATGCCAAGACGCTGGCTGTGCTACGAGGCGAGCTCGTGGTTTATCCCGATCTGCCACCCGAGCTGGCTCAGGGCCTGTTCGCGCAGCCACGAAGCTATCCGGTGATCACCCGGCTGTCGACCACCTCCGGGGTGATCCGAAGCGACCAGATACGCGGAGTACACGGCCTGGCGATCAAAGTGCTCCTGGACGAACCCGGCCAGCGCATCCTGGCCGACGATGATGCCGCGACCCAGGACTTCCTGTTGGTAACCCATCGCGAATTCCCCTTCGCTGACGTGCGGGCTTACCTGCGGCGCGGCATGCCCCTGGCATGGCTGTTGGCTCGCCTGTCCGATCCCGCGCTGACCGCGGTGGGTGCGCTGCTCACGCGTGCCAAATCCGTCCTGGGCCGGGTGGGAGTGGCACTGCCCAATGCCGTGGAGATCTTCATCGAGCCCAACACCCACATCCTGGGCCAGAACTTCTATTCGTCGGCCCCCATCCGGTGGGGCGAGCACGTCGCCAAATTCGAGATCGTGCCGCTGTCGGAGTCGGTGACGACACTGGCGGGCCAGCCGCTTCCGGCCGAAACCGGCTACGACGCCTACCGCAGCCAAGTATTCGACTTCTTCGCCACTGACAGCGCCGAATTCGAGTTGCGCGCTCAGCTGTGCACCGACCTGGCCAGGATGCCCATCGAGGACGCGACCGTGCCGTGGCCGGAAGAACTCAGTCCCCACATCGGGGTTGCGAAACTCCGCTACCAGCAACAGAATCCGGACTCCCCCGACCGGCGCCGGTTCGGCGACGACGTATTGTCCTACAACTCGTGGCGCGGCCTGGCCGCACACCGCCCGCTAGGCCCCATCAACCGCCTCAAGCTCAAGGTCTACGAAGCTTCCAGCACCTTCCGCCATGACAAGAACCATGTCCGCCCCCTCGAACCGACGGTCGCTGACCTCCCCCAGTGAGCGCGCCGACTCACACACCGGCATGCCCCGAACCCCGGCAGTGTCGGCGAGGCTCCGCAGCCGGAATTTGCATTCAACGGCGATTTCACCCGGCGCCGGCCTGGGGACAGCCCTAGACTTCCCATACATGAGCAGCCGGTGGCAGTTGCTCGAACGCCCGGTCGAGCAGCAAACAATCCGCGCTGCGCTCACCGGTGATGAGCAGCGCGGCGTGGTGCTCATCGGTCCTGCCGGAGTCGGTAAGACGACGCTTGCCCGTTCGGTCACCGACACGCTGCCCTCGGCCGTGCACTGGGCCGCGTGCACCGAGTCCTCTCAAGCGATCCCACTCGGCGCGTTCCTGCAGTGGGTGGGTGCCTCGAGCGCCCGTGACCCCATCGCTCTGCTCGCGGCGGCGCGCGAAAACATCCTCGCCGGTGCCGATCCGGTGATCGGCGTCGACGACGCGCATCTGCTCGACCAGCTCTCGGCGACGCTGTTGCACCATATCGCCGTCGAGCGGACCGGGCGCATCGTCGCGACCGTCCGCAGCGGCGAGGCCGTGCCCGATGCGGTCACCTCCTTATGGAAGGACTCCTATCTGCAGCGGTTCGATTTGGAGCCGCTGTCGAAGGAGCAGAGCATTAAACTCGTCGAATCGGTGCTCGGCGGCACCCTGGAGGGCCTGTCCGCCGACGTCATGTGGTCGGCTTCCGGCGGCAATCCATTGTTCCTGCGACACATGGTCGAGGGTGCAATAGAAGCCCAAACCCTGACCGAGGTGGACGGGGTCTGGCAGTTGCGCGGACCCACAGCCGTCTCTTCCGGGCTAGCCGAACTGCTGGAAAGCCGGCTTGATCACGCCGGCGGCGCGGCACTCGGCGCGTTGAGGTTTCTGGCCTTCTGCGAGCCGCTCGACCTCGATGCGCTGGTCGAGCTGGCTGGTGAAGAAGCCGTCGACGCCGCCGAACTGCAAGGCCTGATTCGCATCGTGCGGGACGGACAAACGCTCAATGCCCGCATTAGCCATCCGCTGTACGGGGACGTGATGCGTCGCCGTACCGGAACCGCCTCGGCAAGAAAGCTGCGGGGCGACATCGTGTCGGTGCTGGCGGTCCGGGACATCACCTCTGCGGCGGATCGCATTCGGCTGGCGCAACTTTCCGTCGACAGCGACCAGGTCGCCGACAACGCTCTGCTGGTCGCCGCCGCTAAGGACGCCGTCTTCTTAGCCAACCTTCCACTTGGGGAACGCTTGGCGCGCAGCGCGTTTGAGCACGGTGATGGGCTACGTGCCGGCGAGTTGCTCTCCCGGGCGGTGCTGTGGCAGGGAAGACCGGGTGAAGCCGACGCGATCCTGGCACAGTTCAACCCCGAGGATCTCGATGAGTTGCAACTCGTCCTCTGGGGCATCCCGCGGCTGTCCACGCTGTTCTGGTCGATGGGAGAAATAGCCGAGGCTCACCAGATCCTCTCCCTGATGCGCGAGCGCGTCACCCAACCCGCGCTGCGCCTCGTCGTCGAGGCCACCGGGGCAGCGATAGCGGTGCACCAGAACCAGGTTGAAGACGGCATCGCCGCCGCCGAGGCAGTACTGGCCGACGCCGCGGCGCCAATTCAGGCCATCGACTTCGCGGCGTTCGCTGCCGGCCTGGCCATGCCCGTCGCAGGCCGCGGCGCCGATTTCGAACCGATCGCCGCACGGTGTCGCACCGAGCAGAAGCCCACCGACGGCATGATCCGGTGGATGATCCGTTACGGCGACATCCTGGCGCTGACCCACACCGGCAGACTAGATCTGGCCGACCGGCGGGTCGCTGACTACAGTCGGTTCTCCTCACAGGGACAATTCGTAGGCTGGGCGATCGCGAAGATCATGGCGGGGGTGGTCGCTACCTACCGCGGGACGTTCCTTGAAGCCATCACCTCAATTGAGCAAGCGCTCGCCGCGCTCAACGCCGAGAACTCGTTGCCGTGGCGGTTGCCGGGTCGGCTGTTGTTGGCCCGGGCGTACGCCGGATTGGGCCGCACCGCCGACGCTGAGCGGGTTCTGGCCGACGCGAACGAACACAGCGGTCCGCACTTGGCCCTCCACGAGCCGATGGCGACGATCGCCAGGGCCTGGCTGGCCGCCGGACGGGGCGGCGAACGCACCGGTATCGACCTGGCCCGTGCCGCCGCCGACAGCGCCCGCCGAGCGGGCCAGTACGCCGTCGAAGCCGAGGCCCTGCACCACGCGGCCCGCTTTGGAGACCGCACCGTCGCCGCTCGACTGAGCGCGCTGGCCAAACAGATCGATGGTGCGCCGGCCGCACTGTATGCCCGCCACGCAGCGGCGGTAGCCGGGTCCGATCCACGCGCTCTGGACGCGGTGAGCATCGACTTCGAGAACGCGGGGCTGTTGCTTTCGGCGGCGGACGCCGCCGCCCAAGCCGTCGTGCTGTATGAGCGCAGCGGCCACAACCGACACACCACCGAAGTCGCGGCTCGGGCACTGCGATTGGCGGCGGTATGCGGCGGCGCGACCACACCGGCGATCCGGGCTGCGGCCCGCCCCCTTCCGATCAGCTCTCGGGAACGTGAGATCGCGGCCTTGATCGCCGAAGGCCTGTCCAACCGCGAGATCGCCGACAAGCTGACAGTGTCCGTGCGCACCGTCGAAGGCCACATATATCGCGCCTGCATCAAACTCGACATCTCAGACCGCGACGAACTGGCGGCCATCGTTGCGGTCAACAAAACCGGCTGACGCCGGGTTGGCATGCTGCGGATTGCGGTGACACTACTTCACCTTGGTGGTCGTCAACGAGGTGACATCGAGTAGCGCGCGGCCGCATCGAATCCGGCAGTTCCCGCAGATCAGCGGACCACACTGGGGTGACCAGGATTGATGGGCGCTGAATTAGCCGCGCACACAGAAGGTTTCGTTTCCGCACCGGTCGCCTAGCCGGTCACGCGGCACGAGTTGAACACCGGCCGCTGTTCCCAATCATCAGGCCCGTACCGCAAGACCCCTCGCGGCATAACGAGTAGCCCATTACGCGCGCCCGCTGTGCGGGTGACCTCGTAGGTTTTTATCGAACCACGGTAACGCAATCCACCCTCAGGGAGACGAAATGCTATCTATCCCAGTAACAGTGGCGCCGCACCAGGATGACGCCACACCCGTTCTCGCTGTGGCCGGCCGCGCACCCGCCGGTCATTTGCCGCCGCACACTCCGGTTGTGAGGGGTGGAGTGACCGCGGCAGCGAGCGCCGGGGAAGCGCAAAGCACCCCCGCTTCCCTGGCGCCCGTTCCCAGCACCTCACGCGGGGTGGTGTTCGCAGCTGGCGTCGCCGCATCCCAGACGAGCGCGGTCCCGCGCCGCTGGGTTGTCTCGCTCTGGCAACAATTAGCGTCGCGCTCAACGGCCCAGCGCCGACCGCAGCGCTACTACCCACCCCGGCGCAACCCTTACTTTGAGCGCGCCGCTATGGCTCGCGCGATGGAACGACTATGAACAGCGTGGTCATGGCCGGTGAAGGCGTAGTCCTGGTGATGGTCAGCGTCGGAGTGCACCACCTCTCCGCATGGTTGGAACGCTGGGACTACGAACGCCACCGCGAGGATTGAAGCGGCACGATGTTCGAAAGTGGCACCAGGGCGAGCTCGACGATTCGAGTAGTGCACTACGCATGCTCCCCCACAGAAGCTGGCGTAGACCTGATCCCATCGGCTGGGACCGCATCACGGATTTCGCTGAGGACCGAATTGGAAGCGCGACGGACTCACGCGACCGCTTAGCGAAGAACCGTGATTCAGCCTGCCGGCGATGAACCATCAACAAACTCAGAGAACGGAAGCCCGCAATGCCCAAATTGCCCGCAGGAACCTCGCAGGATCCATTTGTCGCCTACGCAGACTGCATCCTCGAAGGAGGGTCGCTGGCATGGCGGAACAATAATCCGGGAAACCTGCTGCCGGGAAAACTCCCCTACAAGAACGCAATCGGCGTCGACAAGCGTGGGCTTGCGATTTTTCCCGACTACAACTCGGGGTGGACGGCATTGCGGGACGTGTTGCGCTCCAACGTCTACGCCAACGTCAGTATCGCTGACGCAATGAAGAAATATGCGCCAGCCGGCGATCCCCGCAACGATCCCGCCGCCTACGCCGTCCGGATTCAGCAGCTCACCGGTCTGGACACAACACGGCTTGTCAAAGAGCTAAGCGATGCTGAACTGCAGAAGATGATGAGCGCCATCAGATTGGTCGAGGGGTTCACCCCGGGAACGATTCACCGCCCGACGGACTCCAACTTGACACCTCAACTCCGAGACCTATTCGGCGCATCTCGCACCTCCGATACGTCCCACAGCTCGGACAGCTCGGACACGTCCGAAGCGTCGGACGACTCGGACGCGTCGACAGCACTGGAGCTCGCGGGTGTCGACAGCTAGGCAGACCGCACCGCTTTTCGTCAATTGCCCAGTTGTTCAACACTTTCCAATACGGCAGAGCGAAGGCCGGGACTCACTCGGGGGCCGCAAGCACAACTCGGCTTGCAACTTTACAACCGCCTGGGCCATCTGCCAGGCCAGACACGAAAACGCCGCGCGAGTGCGCGAAAAACATGAGAATGACCGACATTCGCCGTCGATTCTGAGCGGCCCTGCGCGATCAGGGTTTTCGCCGCCCTCACGCTCCCCAGCGGTGTTCAGTGCTTGCTCAGCGTCAGCGTTCCTTTTGTTTGCAGCACTTTGCTGGCGGTGATTTTCTCGGTTCGCCGCGCCTCCCGCTCCAGGTAGCGGTGCTTGGACTCGTCGAATTTCTCCGAGGCTTCCTGAAGTTCCTTGACCAACAGGGCCAGATCGTCGCGCATCCAGGCGGCTTCGCCGGTGAAGTCTTCGCGCTCGAAGATCCGCCACTTCTTCAGTACGGGCATGACGACTTCGTCCAGATGGATGCGCGGATCGTAGACACCACCGACGGCGATGATTACTGCCTTGCGCCGAAACTCCGGCACTGTGAATCCGGGCATCTTGAAGTTGCGCAGAATCCGATGCACCGACTTCATCGCCTGATCGGGTGCGATGTCCAGACCCGCGGCACTGACATCCCGGTAGAAGAGCATGTGCAGGTTCTCGTCATGCGAGACCCTGGCCATCAACTGCTCGGCGATGGTGTCATTACTGACTTTGCCGGTGTTGCGGTGCGACACACGGGTTGCCAACTCCTGGAACGAGACATACATGACCGAATCGAACAGGCTCTCAGCGAACATGTCGCCCTGCTGATTCTGGCCGGGGCTGAAGCCCCTCGTCATTTGCTCCAGCCGCAACCGTTCCAACTCAACGGGATCGACAGCGCGGGTGACCACGAGGTAGTCGCGCAGCGCCGTGCTGTGCCTGGCCTCTTCGGCGGTCCACCGATTCACCCACTGGCCCCATGGACCATCCATGCTGAAATTCATCGCGATCTCACGGTGATACGACGGCAAATTGTCTTCAGTCAGCAGATTTTGAACCATCGCCACCTGCGCGACGTCGGGCAACCGGGTTTGCCCGGGCTCCCAATCCTGGCCATCCAGCGCGTAGAAGTTTTTGCCGTCCGACCAGGGAACGTAGTCGTGCGGGTTCCATTCCTTGAACATCGACAGATGACGATTGAGCAGGCGCTCGACCACCGGCTCGAGTTCGTGAAGTAGCTGCAGGTTAGTCAGGCCCTTGGACACGGAACCCTCCCAGTTATGATCGGTAAGCGCGATGTATGTGTGTCGCGCGGTTACACAAAGATGACACGCACCGGAACCGGGCAAATAGGGCCGAAAGTCCCTACCCCACCAACAGTGACGCAGGGCACATGCAGCGGCCGGCTATAGCCGCAGCCGATTAGTCAAGTGATGAGAAGCTATTGGCGCGCAATCAGATACGGCGCCAGCGTGGACAACTTCTCGCAAGTCTCTTCGAATTCGCGGTCCGGCGTGGACTCTTCGATGATGCCCGCGCCCGCCCGCAGCCACGTCTTTCCGTTACGTTCATAGGCCGCGCGCAGCGTGAGGGCCGCATCCAATCCGCCGTCGGCTGAAAGCATCACGACCGCACCGGAATACAACCCGCGCGGCCCCTCGTCCAGGCGCATGATCGCTTCGACGCCGCTGACTTTCGGGATGCCCGACGCGGTGACCGCGGGAAACAGCGCTTCGAGCGCGTCCATCCGGTCGTTCGACGTGCCCAGCCGCCCGCTGACGGTGGAGCCGAGATGCTGCACACTCCCCCGTTCCCGCACTGTCATGAAATCGGTGACGACGGCGGTGCCCGGCTCGGCGATCTCGGCCATTTCCTGCAGCGAACTCCGCACCGAAATCGCATGCTCGACAATCTCTTTGGAATTCGATTCCAGATCGTCTCGGGCCTGGCGGTCACGGGCCTCGCCACGACCGAGCGCACGCGTCCCGGCCAAGGGTTCGGTCACCACGACGCCGTCGTGGTGCACGGCGGCAACCAGTTCGGGGCTGTAGCCCACCGCGCGAATCCCGCCCAGCCGCAGCAGAAATGACCTTACCGGGGTGTTGTGCCGACGGGCCAACCGGTAGGTGGACGGGAAATCAAGCGGGAAAGGCACTTCAAGAGAACGGGAAAGAATCACCTTGCGGTAGCGGCCGGCGGCGATCTCACCGACCGCCGACGCCACCCGATCGCGGTAGCCCGTCGCGTCCGCAACGACATCGACGGCCGAGGCGTCGGGCACCTCGGGCACGCCGTCGCCGAGCACACCCAGGACTTCGTCACGGTGGCCGACCGATGCGCCGAACAGACGGACCTCCTCCCGGGTCACCACGATGCGCCCCTGCGGCCAAAACACCCGGGCCAGCGCGGTTCCCGGTGCCAGCCGCTGCTGCAACCCGTAGCGATAAACCCCGAATTCGAACGCGATCCAGCCGAAGAGTTGATCGGTCTCCAGCAACATCCGGTCAATAGCTTCGCCGAGAATCGGCCCGGGCGTGCCCGACCATTGCTGGCGCTGAGTCATCCCGTCGCGAATCACTCGCAACTCGTCGCTGTCCAGCTCGATCATCGCGTGCACACCGGTGGCCAGCACCCATTCACCGCCGCGCTCGTAGAGCAAATACTCTTCCCCGACGCGTTCGGACAGCACCACGGCCAGCTCGGCCGCCAGGTCAGCCGGGTCGATATGCACGGGAAGCGGGATCGACGGCGACTCAGAGCCGGCGGAACTTGTCTCGACGCTGACCTCGGTCACGAGTAGTAAATGTAGCCTAACCTATGTAGCGGTGCGCAACCGATCCCGCCAACTGGCCCGGCCATTGGCCGCATTCAGCTAAAACTCCCGCGGAGTTAAATCGTTCGCGGATCGGGAGCTACCCGCCCGAACACCCCGGAACACAGTCACCTCCAGCCCGTTCGCGCAGGTAGACGGGGGTCGACGTCGGCTTCGCCCGGCCCGCTGCGCCGCCGGCTGGGAAGGTCGCCACTCCAAAGGTTTCCCAACCGTTTACGTAGCGGCCGCACACCGAGCGGCCGCGGCAGCGACACTTTCCATAGCGCTCGACTGTCCACCCGACGGATCCGCCGGATCGGAGGAACACCATGTTCATAATCCGGCTTGCCAACGGCGAGGAAGTGCATGCGAGCGAAGGCGACGAACTCGAAATCAATCAGCAGACCGGCGTGTTGTCGGTATCTCGTGTCGACGGTTTCGAGGAAATAACGACGCATTACTCGCCGTCGGCCTGGCTCTCGGTGACGCATCGAAAAAAGGGCGCCGGAGTCAGACCCTCGCTGATCTCGTCGGCGCACTGATCGCCATTTACTCCACAGTAAATGTACAGCATCTTCACACCAACCTCGACGCTCCTAAAGCGCGTGCACCCGGTAAAAGCCGTCTGAATTTTTTGCCTCTGACCAGCCCTTTTTCCGGCTAACAGGGAGCGGGAAGGCGACGGCGCGCCTGTGAGCTGTCGAGTGGCGGGGAGCTAAGCGGCGGGGATAAATTCTTCACGGTCGTCGGGACGTTTCGTGATTGCTCCGCTTGCGGACGGTGGTGCTCCCCTTGATCAGCGCTCTAATAAACGGAGGCATCAATGCTGCAAGAGTTCTGGCACAACTTCACCCATAACTTGTTCAAGCCGCTACTACTGTTCTTTTACTTCGGTTTTCTGATTCCGATCCTGAAGGTGCGGTTCGAATTTCCCTATGTGATCTATCAGGGTTTGACCATGTACCTGCTGCTGGCCATCGGTTGGCACGGCGGGGAAGAACTCGCACAGGTCAGCGCGTCCAGCGTCGGGGCCATCGTGGGCTTCATGGTCCTGGGCTTCGTGCTGAATTGCCTGATCGGCGGCCTGGCGTACCTGGGGCTCAGCCGCCTGAAATCACTCCGAAAAGTCGACCGCGCGACGATTGCCGGTTATTACGGGTCGGACTCGGCGGGAACCTTTGCCACCTGCGTGGCCGTGCTCGCGGCGGTGAACATCGCTTTCAACGCGTACATGCCGGTGATGCTGGCCGTGATGGAGATCCCGGGCTGTTTGGTGGCGCTGTACTTCGTTGCCCGACTGCGCCACCGGGGCATGGACTCCGCCGGCTACATGCCCGACGAGGCCGGCTATACGCCGCCGGTCAAAGTTGGGGTCGGCCCCGGCACTGCTGCGCGTCCTCCGCACGGCCAGAGCCTGGAGAGCCAGGAGGAAGCGGCCATCGAGCAGGAGCTCGAGCTTTCGCTGGAAAAGCTGGAGCACCCGGATTGGGAGGCCCACCAGACCCCGCCGCGCGGCAAGCGCAAAAGGGCGCCGATCTTCTCCCGGGAGTTGTTCCAGGAGGTCTTCCTCAACCCTGGCCTCGTCCTGTTGATGGGCGGCATCATCATCGGCCTCGTCAGTGGACTGCAGGGACAGAAGGTCGTCGCCGACGACGACAAATTCTTCGTCCTGGCCTTCCAGGGCGTGCTGTGTTTGTTCCTGCTCGAGATGGGGATGACGGCGTCGCGCAAACTGAAGGACCTTCGTACGGCGGGGCCAGGATTCATCGTCTTCGGCCTGGTAGCGCCGAATGTCTTTGCGACACTGGGCATCGTGGTGGCCTGTAGCTATGCATCGCTGACTCACACCGATTTCAAGCCCGGGACCTACGTGTTGTTCGCGGTCCTGTGCGGGGCGGCGTCCTATATCGCTGTGCCCGCGGTCCAGCGCCTGGCGATCCCGGAAGCGAGTCCCACGCTGCCGTTGGCCGCCTCCCTGGGGCTGACGTTCTCCTACAACGTCACGGTGGGAATTCCGCTCTACATCGAGATCGCCCGCGTCGTCGAGCATTTGTTCGGGGTCTGACGACACTGACAATTCCGCTATCCCAATAGCGTTCGCACCACACCGTCGGCCAGCAGCCGTCCGCGCGGCGTCAGGACGAGCCTGTCGCCGGCGGCCACCAACAGTCCGTCGGCGATCACACCATCGGCACGTTCACGCTCGGCGCCACTCAGCAGGCCAACCGGAAGACCTTGGCGCAGACGGATTTTCAACAACACATCCTCGGTGTGCAAGGCCTCGTCATCGAGTTGCTCGAATCCGGCTACCGGCAGAGCCGCCGCACTCAGCCTCTCCGCATAAGCGTTGGGATGCTTGACATTCCACCAACGCGTCGTGCCCGCGTAGCCATGCGCGCCCGGCCCTGCGCCCCACCATTGACCGCCGTCCCAGTAGCCGAGGTTGTGCCGGCATTCTCCGCCCGGTCGCGACCAGTTGGACACTTCGTACCAGGACATGCCCGCCTCGGACAGCCGCGCATCCACCAATTCGTAGCGGTGGGCCAGCACGTCGTTATCCGGGGCGGCCAGTTCGCCGCGCCGCACTCGGCGGGCCAGCGCGGTGCCTTCCTCGACGACCAGCGCGTAGGCGGACACGTGATCCACGCCGGTCTCGATCGCCGTGTCGACCGAGCGCAACAGGTCGTCGTCGGACTCCCCCGGCGTTCCGTAGATCAAATCAAGGCTGACGTGCTCGAAGCCCGCGGCCAACGCCTCACGGGCGGCGTCAGCGGACCGGTTCGGCGTGTGAATGCGGTCGAGGACACCCAACACCTTCGGCGCCACCGACTGCATCCCCAGCGATACCCGGGTATAGCCGGCGGCTCGGATGGCATCGAAGAAATCCGGCCATGCCGACTCGGGGTTGGCCTCGGTGGTGATCTCGGCGTCGGCTGCCAGCGTGAAGTGCTGGCGCACCATGTCCAGCAGCGTTGTCATTCGGGGACCCCCGAGCAGGGAGGGTGTTCCGCCACCGACGAAGACGGTGTTCACCGGGGGCGCCTGCAGCCTGGCAGCGGCCAGTTCCAGTTCGGCTCCCAGTGCGCTGAGCCACGCGTCCGGGTTGACGCCGCCCAATTCGGCCGGGGTGTAAGTGTTGAAGTCGCAGTAGCCGCAGCGCGTTATGCAGAACGGGACATGCAGGTAGATGCCAAACGGCCGCCCAGCGACCACCCGGAGTTCGGGCAGGTCGACCGGTGCCTCGCGAATGGCCATGCCACATGATCCCACGACAAACGAGGCACCTCTCGGCCACAAGTCGCTGTGCGCCAAGCGTGCACTCACTGCGATATTCGGGCGGTTTTCTCGCAGTGGTTACACGTTCGGCATGACAGCACGGCGATCGGGCCGGCCCCAAGAACTTCTCGCTGCGGGCCGGCCTCCCCGGCTTGCCCAGTACTTTCAATCACCGTGAGCCAAGATTTGACCTGCTCGCGTAGCCGTTGGGCATCCGTGGCACAATGGTGGGCGTGACTGTCGACCAGCCAAGCCCGCACATTGTGCTCGTGGCGCGACGGCACATCGATCTCAAGCGCGTTTGCAGCTGTATCTGTCTGCCTTGACGTGGTAGACCCAGCCCCCCTGCGTCTCCAGTCGGCCGACGGTTCCGCGCCGCCCAAAAGTGTCGGCGAACTGTGCTGGGCGCACTGGCGATCTTTCTGAAGGAGAACTTCCGATGACCACCGCCCGACCCGCTAAGGCCCGTAACGAGGGCCAATGGGCACTGGGAAATCGCGAGCCGCTGAATCCGAACGAGCAAATGAAACAGGCCGGCGCCCCGCTGGACGTGCGCGAGCGCATCGAGACCATCTACGCCAAGAACGGGTTCGACAGCATCGACAAGAGCGACCTGCGTGGCCGCTTTCGCTGGTGGGGCCTGTACACCCAGCGTGAACAGGGTTACGACGGTTCATTCACCGGCGACGACAATGCCGAGTTGCTGGAAGCCAGATACTTCATGATGCGGGTGCGCTGCGACGGCGGTGCACTGTCGGCGGCCGCGCTGCGCACCGTGGGCCAGATCTCCACCGAATTCGGCCGTGACACCGCCGACATCACCGACCGCGAGAACGTGCAATACCACTGGATCGAGGTCGAGAACGTCCCCGAAATCTGGCGGCGGCTGGCCGAGGTCGGGCTGCAGACCGCCGAGGCGTGCGGCGACTGCCCTCGCGTGATCCTGGGCTCACCGCTGGCCGGGGAGTCGCTCGACGAGGTGCTCGACCCCAGCTGGGCCATCGAGGAGATCGCGCGCCGCTACATCGGTCAGCCCGACTTCGCCGACCTGCCGCGCAAGTACAAGACCGCGATCTCGGGTCTTCAGGATGTGGTGCACGAGGTCAACGACATCGCGTTCATCGGCGTAAACCACCCCGAGCATGGCCCGGGGCTGGACCTATGGGTCGGTGGCGGACTGTCCACCAACCCGATGCTGGCCCAGCGGGTCGGCGCCTGGGTGCCGCTCGAAGAGGTGCCCGAGGTGTGGCACGCGGTGACCTCGATCTTCCGCGACTACGGCTACCGACGGCTGCGGTCCAAGGCCCGGCTGAAGTTCCTGATCAAGGACTGGGGCATCGAGAAGTTCCGCGAAGTGCTCGAGACCGAGTACCTCAAGCGTCCGCTGATCGACGGCCCGGCTCCCGAGCCGCTGAAGCATCCGATCGACCACGTCGGAGTGCAGCGGCTCAAGAACGGGCTCAACGCGGTGGGCGTCGCCTCGATCGCCGGTCGAGTGTCGGGCACGTCGAGGATGACCAGCTTCTGATAGGGGGTGAGCCGGATACGGTCCGAGCCGGCCCACTCGGCGAGGT
>NZ_LZKU01000036.1 GCF_001672975.1 Mycobacterium sp. 1465703.0 | reverse complement strand
CGGCCGGAGGGGGGGTTGCGGCCGGTGCCGGCCGGTGTGGTGGGGTTTTTGTATGTGGCTGGCCGCGGCGTCGGTGTGGGGTATTGGCGTCGGGCGGGGTTGACCGGGTCGCGGTTTGTGGCGTGTCCGTTCGGGGGTGCGGGGGCGCGGATGTATCGCACCGGGGATGTGGTGCGGTGGCGTGCTGATGGGCAGTTGGAGTATTTGGGGCGTGCTGATGAGCAGGTCAAGCTGCGCGGGTATCGCATCGAGTTGGGTGAGATCCAGTCCGCGTTAAGCGGTGTGGCGGGGGTGGGGCAGGCGGTGGTGATCGCCCGTGAGGATCGCCCCGGCGATAAGCGTCTGGTGGGCTATATCACCGGGACCGCTGATCCGGTCGTGGTGCGTGCGGTGTTGGGGCAGCGGTTACCGGCGTATATGGTGCCGGCCGCGGTGGTGGTGCTGGAGGCGTTGCCGGTGACGGTCAACGGCAAACTCGACACCCGGGCGCTGCCCGCACCTGACTACACCGCCGGTCAATACCGCGCCCCGGGCACTGTCACCGAAGAGATCCTGGCCGGCATCTACGCCCAAATCCTCGGCGCGCAGCGCGTCGGCGTCGACGACTCCTTCTTCGACCTGGGCGGGGACAGCATCTTGTCGATGCAGGTGGTGGCGCGGGCGCGTGCCGCCGGCCTGATACTCAGGCCGCGCGACATTTTCGTCGAGCAGACGGTAGCCCGGCTCGCCCGAGTGGCGGGGGTGGCCACCGGCGCCGGTGACGTGGTTGATGCCGGTGTCGGGCCGGTGGTGCCCACTCCGATCATCCGGTGGCT
>NZ_LZKU01000035.1 GCF_001672975.1 Mycobacterium sp. 1465703.0 | reverse complement strand
CCGGCGACCTACTGGCCGTCGAGCTGTCCAGCTTCCAATTGCATTGGGCGCCTTCGCTTCGGCCCGAGGCCGGCGCGGTGCTCAACATCGCCGAAGACCATCTCGACTGGCACGGCAGCCTGGCCGCCTACGCCGCGGCGAAGGCGCGGGTGCTCGATGGCCGGGTGGCGGTGGTCGGCCTGGACGACGACCGGGCGGCCGCGCTGCTGAACACCGCCCGGGCGCCGGTACGGGTCGGCTTCCGCTTGGGCGAACCCGCGGCGGGGGAGCTGGGCGTGCGCGCCGGCCATCTGGTGGACCGCGCCTTCGCCGACGACCTGACCCTGCTGCCGGTCGAATCCATCCCGGTGCCGGGCCCGGTCGGGGTGCTCGACGCGCTAGCCGCCGCCGCCCTGGCGCGCTGCGTCGACGTGCCGCCCGAGGCGATTGCGGCCGCGGTCGCCTCCTTCCAGGTCGGCCGGCACCGGGCCGAAGTCGTGGCCGTCGACGGCGGAATCACCTACGTCAACGACTCCAAGGCCACCAATCCGCACGCAGCCGAGGCATCGGTGCTGGCCTACCCGCGAGTCGTCTGGATCGTCGGCGGTCTGCTCAAGGGCGCATCGCTGGACGCCCAGGTCGCCAGGATGGCGTCCCGGCTGGTCGCAGCGGTGCTCATCGGCCAAGATCGGCAAGAGGTTGCAGAGGCGTTATCGCGACACGCGCCGGATGTCCCCGTGCTCCACGTTGTGACAGGCGAGGATGCTGGTATGGATGCGACTGCTGTGGTTTTTGGGGCAGATGTGACAGAAGTGAAACAATCGGGCGGCAATTTGGGCACTGCGGTCATGCAGGCGGCGGTGGCCGCGGCCCGGACCGTGGCGACGCCCGGTGACACCGTCCTGCTGGCACCCGCGGGCGCATCGTTCGACCAATTCGCGAGTTACGCCGACCGGGGCGACGCATTCGCGGCCGCCGTGCGCGCAGCGATCCGGTAGGGCAGGCGTGGGTAACGCACTGACCCGGCTGCTGCGCCGGGGTAAAGACGCCGCCGAGACCGCCGCCGAAGCGCCCGGGCCGGCCGACGACGCCGACGCCACGGACGACAGCGCGGAAACCAGGGCCGAGAAGAAGGCCGACCAGCAACACAAAACCAAGAAGGACAAGGCCGCAGCCAAAGAGGGCGGTTCACCCAGCCGGTTCGGGGCCTGGCTGGGCCGGCCCATGACGTCGTTCCACCTGATCATCGCGGTGGCCGGGTTGCTGACGACGCTCGGCCTGATCATGGTGCTGTCGGCGTCGGGCGTGCGGTCCTACGACGCCGACGGATCGGCCTGGATCATCTTCGGCAAGCAGGTGCTGTGGACGGTGATCGGGCTCGTCGCCTGCTACGCGTCGTTGCGGATGTCGGTGCGGTTCATCCGGCGCGTCGCATTCACCGGCTACGTCGTCACGGTCATCCTGCTGGTGTTGGTGCTCGTTCCCGGTATCGGCAACCTGGCCAACGGATCTCGTAAGTGGTTCGTGGTCGCGGGCTTTTCGATGCAGCCGTCCGAGCTGGCCAAGATCGCCTTCGCCATCTGGGGCGCGCACATGCTCGCCGCCCGCCGCCTGGAGCGGACGAGCCTGCGTGAATTGCTGATTCCGCTGGTGCCCGCGGCGGTGATCGCGCTGGCGCTGATCGTGGCGCAGCCCGACCTCGGGCAGACGGTGTCGCTGGGCATCATCTTGCTGGCCCTGCTGTGGTACGCCGGCCTGCCGCTGCGGGTGTTCGTGACCTCATTGATGGCGGTCTTCGTGGCCGGCGCGGTGCTGGCCATGTCGGCCGGGTACCGGTCGGACCGGGTGCGGTCCTGGATCAACCCCGAAAACGACCCGCAGGACACCGGTTATCAGGCCCGGCAGGCGAAATTCGCACTGGCCCACGGCGGTATCTTCGGCGACGGTCTGGGCCAGGGCGTGGCCAAATGGAACTACCTACCCAATGCCCACAACGACTTCATCTTCGCCATCATCGGCGAGGAACTCGGCTTCATCGGCGCGTTCGCGCTGCTGGTGCTGTTCGGGTTGTTCGCCTACACCGGGATGCGGATCGCCCGCCGCTCCGCCGATCCGTTCCTGCGGCTGCTGACCGCCACCACCACGATGTGGGTGCTGGGCCAGGCGTTCATCAACATCGGTTACGTGATCGGCATCCTCCCGGTCACGGGTATTCAGCTGCCGCTCATCTCTGCTGGCGGAACATCCACAGCCGCAACGCTTTTCATGATCGGCATCATGGCCAATGCGGCCCGTCACGAACCCGAGGCGGTGGCCGCGCTGCGGGCCGGCCGCGACGACAAGGTGAACCGGATCCTGCGGCTGCCGCTGCCCGAGCCGTATTCGCCGACGCGGCTGGAGGCGTTCCGCGACCGCAAACGCGCCCGCCCGAAATCGGCCTCGAAATCGGCTGAGGCGTCGCGCAAGGGCGCCGGGTCGTCCGGGCGAAAGCCGTCGCGCAAGGCCGATGGACCGCTGCGGCAAGCACCACCGCGAAAGGCCGGCCGACCGGCCCGCCAGACTGGGGGTAACGCCCGTTCACGGGCGAGGCATCATGTATCTGGCCAGCGCTATGCCAGTCAGGGTGCCGGCCTGAGTCAGGGACGACGCGCTCGCACATTGGAAGGTCAGCGTTACGGGTGAACGACACGGTCAAGCAGCCGACCGGCGGGCGGGGGGCAAACCCCTTGCCCGCCGGTGCCGCGTTGCCGTCTTTTCCTTCGCTGTCGGTGGTGCTGGCCGGCGGTGGCACCGCCGGCCATGTCGAGCCGGCGATGGCCGTCGCCGACGCGCTGAGCGCACTTGATCCGCAGGTCAGGATCACCGCGTTGGGCACCGCCCGCGGGCTCGAGACCCGGCTGGTGCCCGAGCGCGGCTATCACCTCGAGCTGATCACGCCGGTGCCGTTGCCCCGCAAGCCCAGTGGCGACCTGGCCCGGTTGCCGTCGCGGGTGTGGCGGGCCGTCCGGGAAACCCGTGCGGTGCTGCGCGCGGTCGACGCCGACGTGGTGATCGGGTTCGGCGGGTATGTGGCGCTGCCCGCGTATCTGGCCGCTCGCGGCGTGTCGCCGCGCAAACCGCGGGTGCCGGTGGTCATCCACGAAGCCAACGCCAGCGCGGGGCTGGCCAACCGGGTCGGCGCGCGTAGCGCCGAGCGGGTGCTCTCCGCGGTGGCCGATTGCGGGCTGCCCCGCGCCGAGGTGGTCGGGGTGCCGGTGCGCGAGGCCATCACCGCGCTGGACCGCGCAGCGCTGCGCGCCGAAGCCCGTCGCCACTTCGGTTTCACCGACGACGCCCGGGTGTTGCTGGTCTTCGGCGGCTCGCAAGGCGCGGCCTCACTCAACCGGGCGGTCTCCGGGGCCGCCGCCGAGCTGGCCGCCGCGGGTGTGGCCGTCTTGCACGCGCACGGCCCGAAGAACACGCTCGAGCTGCGCGAACCCCAACCGGGCGATCCGCCGTACGTGGCGGTGCCCTACCTCGACCGGATGGATTTGGCCTATTCGGCGGCCGACCTGGTGATCTGCCGGTCCGGCGCGATGACGGTCGCCGAGGTCTCGGCGGTGGGCCTGCCGGCCATCTACGTGCCCCTGCCGATCGGCAATGGCGAGCAGCGGCTCAACGCGCTGCCGGTGGTCAACGCCGGCGGCGGCATGATCGTTGCCGACGCCGATCTGACGCCCGAACTGGTCGCCCGGGAAGTGGCGGGGCTGATGGGCGATCCGCCGCGGTTGGCGGCCATGACCACCGCCGCCGCACGGGTGGGGCATCCCGACGCGGCCCGCCGGGTTGCCCAGGCGGCGCTGGACATCGCCAGAAAGGCGCAGCTCGGCCGCTTGGCGGCCGGAGGCACGCCGTGAACACCGAACAGCTGCCGCCCGAGCTGCAGCGGGTGCACATGGTCGGCATCGGGGGAGCCGGCATGTCGGGCGTCGCCCGCATCCTGCTCGACCGCGGCGGCCTGGTATCCGGCTCGGACGCCAAGGAGTCGCGCGGCATCCATGCACTGCGCGCCCGGGGCGCGCAGATCAACATCGGGCACGACGCGTCCGCGCTGGATCTGTTGCCCGGCGGCGTCACCGCGGTCATCACCACCCATGCCGCCATCCCGAAAACCAATCCCGAGCTCGTCGAGGCGCGGCGGCGCGGCATTCCGGTGATCCTGCGGCCGGCCGTGCTGGCCAAGCTGATGGACGGGCGCACCACGCTGATGGTCACCGGCACACACGGCAAGACGACGACGACGTCGATGTTGATCGTGGCGCTGCAGCATTGCGGACGCGACCCGTCTTTCGCGGTCGGCGGTGAGATGGGCGAGGCCGGAACCAATGCCCACCACGGCAGCGGCGATTGCTTCGTCGCCGAAGCCGACGAGAGCGACGGCTCGCTGCTGGAATACACGCCCAACGTCGCCGTGGTCACCAACATCGAGACCGATCACCTGGACTTCTACGGCAGCGCCGACGCCTACGTCGCGGTATTCGACGCCTTCGTCGAGCGGCTGGCCCCCGGCGGAACACTGGTGGTGTGCGTCGACGACCCGGGGGCCGCGGCGTTGGCGCGGCGCACGGCCGAACTCGGTATCCGGGTGCTGCGATACGGCTCCTCGCCGGCAGAGGGGTCGCCGCAGTTCGGTGACGAGTTGGCCGCCACCTTGCTGTCCTGGCAACAGCAGGGCATCGAAGCGGTCGCGCAGATCCAGTTGGCCGGCGAGCAGCACCCACGGGTGATGCGGTTGTCGGTGCCGGGGCGTCATATGGCCCTCAACGCGATGGGTGCGCTGCTGGCGGCGATCGAGATCGGCGCCCCGGCCGACGCCGTGCTGGACGGGCTGGCCGGCTTCGAGGGCGTGCGCCGACGATTCGAACTGGTCGGCAGCGCGGCGTCGGTGCGGGTGTTCGACGACTACGCCCATCACCCCACCGAAATCGTCGCCACGCTGGCGGCGGTGCGCACCCTGCTCGAGCAGACCGGCGACGGCCGTAGCATCGCCGTGTTCCAGCCCCATTTATATTCGCGGACAAAGGCTTTCGCCGAGGAGTTCGGACAAGCGCTGGACGCGGCGGACCAGGTCTTCGTGCTCGACGTCTACGGCGCTCGCGAGCAACCGCTGGCCGGCGTCAGCGGGGCCAGCGTCGCCGAGCACGTCAGCGTGCCGGTGCGCTACCTCCCGCATTTCTCGGCCGCCGCCGAGCAGGTGGCCGCGGTGGCCCGGCCCGGCGACGTCATCGTCACCATGGGAGCCGGCGATGTGACGCTGCTGGGGCCCGAGATCGTCACGGCGTTGCGGGTGCGGGCCAACCGTGGCGCCCCCGGGGCGTTGCGATGACGCAGCCGGACGATCCCGCGCCGGTCAATATGGTCGGGGATCAGGCCGGAGCTCAGCTGCCATCGGGCCGCGCCGACGACAGCGCGGTCACCGAACCGCTCATCACCGGCACCAGCGCGGACCGGCCGGAAACCGTCCCGAAGGCCGATCAAGAAGCCGATCAGGCCGAAGTCGAGGGGCCGCGCCGGCGGGCCCGGCGGGAACGTGCCGAACGCCGGGCCGCGCAAGCCCGCGCCACCGCCATCGAAGAAGCGCGCCGCGAGGCGAAACGCCGGGCCAGCGGACGGCTGATCAACGAGCCCAAACCCGTTGCGCGGGGCGTTGTCCGGGGCCTGAAGATGCTGTTGGTGACGGTCCTGATGGTGATTGTCGGCATCGGGTTGGCGTTGATCCTCTATTTCACGCCGGCGATGGCGGCCCGCAACATCGTCGTCGTCGGCACCGGAGTGGTGACCCGCGACGAGGTCCTGGATGCGGCGCGGGTGCGGCCGGGAACGCCGCTGCTGCAGATCAACACCAGCCAGGTCGCCGACCGGGTGGCGGCGATCCGGCGAGTGGCCAGCGCGCGCGTGCAGCGCCAGTATCCGTCGGCACTGCGGATCACCATCGTCGAGCGATTCCCGGTGGCGGTCAAGGACTTTCCCGACGGACCGCACCTGTTCGACCGTGATGGCGTGGACTTTGCGACCGGGCCGCCGCCACCGGCGCTGCCGTACCTCGACGTCACCGACCCGGGGCCGAACGACCCGACCACCAAGGCCGCCCTGCAGGTGCTGACCGCGCTGCGGCCCGAGGTCGAGGGCCAGGTGGGGCGGATCGCGGCGCCTTCGGTGGCCTCGATCACCCTGACGCTGGGCGACGGCCGGGTGGTGATCTGGGGGACCACCGACCGCACCGACGAGAAGGCCGAGAAACTCGCCGCCCTGCTGACCCAGCCCGGGAAGACCTACGACGTGTCCAGCCCCGACCTGCCGACGGTCAAGTAGCGATCTTCGTCACGTCGCGCGGCGCGATCCGCCGTCGAACAGCGCTCACGCCGACGCGCGCGCGGGAATTGCCCAAAATTTGCGGGACGCGTGTCGGCGCGCCTGCCGGGTTAGGGCGCGCCATACCCATACCGTTCTGGTTGCGCGGAACTACTTGACATAACTCTAACTCTATGGTTGAGGTTGAGAGTTTGCCGGGAAGGCCGCGAACGTCCGGAGGAGCCCACCGCCGGGAGAACTAAGTCCATCAGGGAGGAAGACGAATGATGACCCCCCCGCATAACTACCTGGCCGTCATCAAGGTCGTGGGTATCGGTGGCGGCGGCGTCAACGCCGTCAACCGGATGATCGAACAAGGCCTCAAAGGCGTGGAGTTCATCGCGATCAACACCGACGCCCAGGCGCTGTTGATGAGTGATGCCGACGTCAAACTGGACGTCGGGCGCGACTCGACCCGCGGCCTGGGTGCCGGGGCGGACCCGGAAGTCGGTCGCAAGGCCGCCGAGGACGCCAAGGACGAGATCGAAGAACTGCTGCGCGGCGCCGACATGGTCTTCGTCACCGCCGGTGAGGGCGGCGGGACCGGCACCGGCGGCGCGCCGGTGGTCGCCAGCATCGCGCGCAAGCTGGGCGCGTTGACCGTGGGTGTGGTCACCCGGCCGTTCTCGTTCGAGGGCAAGCGGCGTGGCACGCAGGCCGAGAGCGGCATCGCCACGCTGCGGGAGAGCTGCGACACCCTGATCGTCATCCCCAACGACCGCCTGCTGCAGATGGGCGACGCCGCGGTATCCCTGATGGACGCGTTCCGCAGCGCCGACGAGGTACTGCTCAACGGCGTGCAGGGCATCACCGACCTGATCACCACCCCGGGACTGATCAACGTCGACTTCGCCGACGTCAAGGGCATCATGTCGGGCGCCGGCACCGCCCTGATGGGTATCGGCTCGGCCCGCGGCGAAGGCCGGTCGCTCAAGGCCGCCGAGATCGCCATCAACTCGCCACTGCTGGAACAGTCCATGGAGGGCGCGCAGGGCGTGCTGATGTCCATCGCCGGCGGCAGCGATCTGGGTCTGTTCGAGATCAACGAGGCGGCCTCGCTGGTGCAGGACGCCGCCCATGGGGAAGCCAACATCATCTTCGGCACCGTCATCGACGACTCGCTGGGCGATGAGGTGCGCGTCACCGTCATCGCCGCGGGGTTCGACGCGGCGGGGCCCAGTCGCAAGCCGGTTATCGGGGTTAGTGCCGATAAAGAGGAGAAGACCGGCGGTGCGCACCGGATCGAATCGGCGAAGGCCGGCAAGCTGACCTCGACTTTGTTCGAACCGGTCGACGCGGTCAGTGTGCCGGTACACACCAATGGGTCGACTTTGAATATCGGCGGCGATGACGATGACGTCGACGTGCCGCCGTTCATGCGCCGCTGAGACCATGCCCGTGACCCTGGAACCCCGACCGGCGCAGTCGGGGCCGCCTGGCCGACAATGGAATCCGGATACTGGTCACGTGAGCGTTCGCATTCGGCGGGTGACCACCACCCGCGCCGGTGGCGTCTCGAAGCCGCCGTTCGACACCTTCAACCTGGGCGACCACGTCGGGGACGACCCGGCGGCGGTGGCCGAAAACCGGGCTCGGCTGGCCGCCGCCGTCGGCCTGCGCCCCGGCCGGGTGGTGTGGATGAACCAGGTCCACGGTGACCGGGTCGAGGTGGTCGACGGGGCGCGTGACACCGCGGTCGACGACACCGACGCGTTGGTGACGCGCACGGCCCGACTCGCGCTGGCGGTGGTGACCGCCGACTGCGTGCCGGTGTTGATGGCCGACGCGCGTGCCGGTGTGGCCGCCGCGGTCCACGCCGGCCGGGTCGGCGCGCAGCGCGGTGTGGTGGTGCGGACCGTCGAGGCGATGCTGAAGCTTGGAGCGCGGGCCGAAGACATCTCGGCTCTGTTGGGCCCGGCGGTCAGTGGCCGCAACTACGAAGTGCCCGCGGCGATGGCCGACGAAGTGGAAGCTGCGCTGCCGGGCAGCCGGACCACCACCGCCGCTGGAACTCCGGGCTTGGATCTGCGGGCCGGAATCGCTTGCCAGCTAAGGGATTTGGGCGTTACGGCAATCGACATCGATCCGCGGTGCACGGTGGACGACCCGACGTTGTTCAGTCATCGACGGGATGCGCCGACCGGGCGACTGGCCTCCATGGTCTGGATGGAGTGACCGCGATGGCGGTAAGAGCACCAGCCCCAAAAAGCGGAAGCGACCGCGAATCGGAATTGACCCACGCATTGGCGTCGGTGCGCTCCCGCCTTGCAGCGGCGGCAGAAGCGGCCGGCCGCAATGTCGGTGAAATCGAAGTTCTGCCTATTACCAAATACTTTCCAGCAACCGATGTTGTGACTTTGTCCCGATTGGGTTGCCGCGCCGTTGGCGAATCGCGAGACCAGGAAGCGACCGCGAAAGTCGCCGAAGTCACTCGGTTGTTGACGGCGTCCGCGCGGGCGAACGTGGGAAATCCGCGCTGGCACATGGTCGGTCATATTCAGCGGAACAAAGCTCGATCCGTGGCGCGCTGGGCGCACACCGCTCACTCGGTCGACAGCGCGCACCTGGTGACCGCGCTCGACAAGGGAGTGGCCGCGGCGCTGGCCGAGGGTCGCCGCACCGACCCGATGCGGATCTACGTTCAGGTCAGCCTGGACGGTGACGAGTCTCGCGGCGGCGTCGACATTTCCCGACCTGGGGCCGTCGATCAGGTGTGCGCCCAGGTCGAGGAGTCGAAGAACCTGGACCTGGTCGGGTTGATGGGGATTCCGCCGCTGAACGCGGATCCCGATGAGGCCTTTGACCGGCTCCGATCCGAACATCGGCGGGTACTCGAAACGCATCGCGACGCGGTCGGGCTGTCCGCCGGCATGTCGAACGACTTCGAAATTGCCGTCAAACACGGTTCGACATGTGTGCGTGTCGGTACCGCGCTAATGGGTCCCCGCCGGTTACCGTCACCGTAAGTAGTCACTGCAGTAACAGCTTTATCACTAACACCAGTACTCCCAGGGGCTAGAAGGGTCAACGCAATGAGCACACTGCACAAAGTCAAGGCCTATTTCGGTATGGCTCCAATGGATGACTACGAGGACGAGTATTACGACGACCACGCGCCGTCCCGTGGTTTTCCGCGGCCCCGATTTGACGACGGATACGGTCGCTACGAGCAAGACGACTACGACGATCCGCGCCGCGAGCCCGCCGACTACCCGCCGCCGGGTGGTTATCGCGGCGGCTACGGGGACGAGCCTCGCTATGGTGCCGTCCATCCCCGCGAGTTCGACCGGGCCGAGCGGGGCGGGCCGCAGCGTGGTGATCTTGGACAGCGGGTGGCCCTCTTCGAACATCATCGCCATCCGGCGCGGGTCCATCGCCAGCGCTCCGCGGGTGGAGTTGCGCAACCACGATCCAAAGCGCGGCCCGCCCCGCTCGGCCCGGTCGAACTCGCGGGGATGGACGGCACCATAGCGAGGCTCGTCCCCGTAGCCGCCG
>NZ_LZKU01000034.1 GCF_001672975.1 Mycobacterium sp. 1465703.0 | reverse complement strand
GGCTTCCAGGATGGGGCTGCTGGTTGACGACTTGTTGCTATTGGCCCGCCTCGACGTGCAGCGGCCGCTCGAACACCATCGGGTGGACCTGTTGGCACTGGCCAGTGATGCCGTACATGACGGGCAGGCGATGGCCCCGCGGCGTGCCATCACCATGGAGGTGCTGGACGGTCCCGGCACCCCGGAGGTGCTCGGCGACGAACTACGCATCCGGCAGGTGTTGAGCAACCTCGTCGCCAACGCCTTGCAGCACACCCCGGAAAGCGCGGATGTCACCGTGCGAGTCGGCACCAAGGGCGACGACGCGGTGCTCGAAGTCGCGGACAAGGGTCCCGGCATGAACCAGCAGGACGCGTCGCGGGTGTTCGAGCGGCCGCTGCACGTCGAGGCGGGCCAATAGCAACAAGTCGTCAACCAGCAGCCCCATCCTGGAAGCTTCACTTTCGATCCGCGACAACAGCATCGAAACGTCGCGAGCAGCTCCCTGACGGTACAGTTCGGCAAAACCGCGGATGGTCGTCAGCGGGGTGCGCAGTTCGTGGCTGGCGTCGGTGATGAAGCGCCGCATCCGGTCCTCGGAACCGCGGGCCTTTGCGGCCGAGGACTCCGAGGAGGCCAGCGCTTGCTGGATCTGCGCGAGCATTCCGTTGAGCGCGAGCGACAGCCGACCCACCTCGGTCCGCGGATCACGTTCTGGCACACGGCGATCCAGCTGTCCGGAGGCGATCGCCGCGGCCGTTCGTTCGACTTCGACCAGTGGCCGCAGGCTGCGCTGTACCACCGCGAAGCTGGCGATGCCTACCACGACAAGCACCGCCACCCCGATGCCGATCTGCAGCAAAACCAGTGAGCTGACCGTGTGCTGGACATCGGACAGGTCGATCGCGACCGTCGTCAGCCCATGCGGGCCGTGCACCGAGACGGCCCGCCATTGAATATCCGAGCCGTTCACGGAGGGCAGCGTCGTCGGGTTGGGCCCCACGTCGTTGTCGGCCGGCAGCGCCGGTTCGGCGTTGCGGTCATTGATGGCGGTGAACGGGGTGCCGTCGATGCTCACGCCGCGTACATAGAACTTCGACGGAGGCCGGCCCGGGTCGGGACCTTCGTAGGGCGGCGGCGACTGCCGCCTTGGAGCCTGTGCCCAGCCGCGGGACGCGTCGAGCAGTGTGGAGTCGATCCGGCTGACCAGGCTGTGCCGCAGCATCGACGTCACCGCGATGCCGGACACGGCGAGGCCGCAGGCGACCAGCGCCAGAGTGGCGGCGACGAGCCCTATCCGGAGTGGCAATCCACGTCGGGGCGCAGTGACCATCGATCGACTTCTTTGCTATCGCTGCCGGCCATGCGCCGGCTCAGCGCGGTTCCCGCAACACATAACCCACTCCGCGCAGCGTGTGCAACAGCCGCTTCTCGCCGGTGTCGATCTTGCGACGCAGATACGACACGTAGGACTCGACGACATTGACGTCACCTCCGAAGTCGTAACGCCACACGTGGTCGAGGATCTTCGGTTTGCTCAACACCGTGCCCGCGTTGATCACAAAGTAACGCAGCAGCGTGAATTCGGTTGGCGACAGCGATACCGGCTGACCGGCCTTCCACACTTCATGCGTTTCCTCGTCGAGCTCGATATCGGCGAAGGACAAACGCGCGCTGCGGCGTTCGGCTCCGCCTTTGCCGGCGCGGCGAAGGATGACCCGCAGCCGGGCGACGACCTCTTCGAGGCTGAACGGCTTCGTCACATAGTCATCGCCACCCAGCGTCAGGCCGGCGATTTTGTCCTGCAAGGAATCTCGGGCGGTCAGAAACAAGGCCGGGGCATCGATGCCGTCGGCGCGCAACCGTCGCAGCACCCCGAAGCCGTCCATGCCCGGCATCATCACGTCGAGAATGACCGCGTCGGGCCGGGATTCGCGGGCCCGGTCCAAGGCTTGGGCGCCATTGGTTGCCGTGCACACGTCGAACCCCTGGAATTTCAGACTCACCGAGAGCAACTCGACGATGTTGACCTCGTCGTCGACCACGAGGACGCGGGCCTCCGGTTTCGTTTCACTGGGGGTTGTCGATGTCATCAGATGCTGCCGTCCTTGCTTGACGTTTGCTATGTGAACGTTGTGTACTTCCTGAAAGCTCAGTGCCAACAGACTGATAGTAGTCTGCCAGGAAACATCGCATCGCCTTGGCACGTAAGACCGCGTTAAGGGGCCGCGTCGCGAATAGACTCCAGGGATGAACCTCGCCAAAAGCATCATGTCGGCTGCGACCGCGCCCGCCCGGGTGGGGCTGGCCGCCGCGGATGCGAGCCTGAGCGTCGCCAGCGCGGCCGTGGGGGTGGCGAAGCGGGCTCTGGGTGACGGCGGGGCCACCGGCACCAACGCGATGACGTCCATGCTGGGAATCGACGATGCGCTGGTGCGGGCCAACCGGCTGGCCAGGCTGCTCGACGACGACGCCCCGCTGGGCCGGGCGGTGGCCCCGGATGGTCCGATCGATCGGTTGCTGCGCCCGGGCGGGGTGGTTGACATGCTGACGGCGGAGGGTGGCCTGCTCGACCGGCTGACCGTCGAGGGCGGCGCCTTACACCGCACGCTGCAGCCGGGTGGGCTGGCCGATCAGCTGGTCGCCGAAGACGGTCTGATCGAGCGGCTGTTGGCCGAGGACGGGTTAGCCGACCGGCTACTCAGCGAAGGCGGGCTCGTCGACAAACTGACGGCGAAGCACGGACCGCTGGATCAACTCGCCGACGTCGCCGACACCCTGGCGCGGCTGACCCCCGGGATGGAGGCGCTGGAGCCGGCCATCGCCACCCTGCAAGACGCCGTCATCGCACTCACCATGGTGGTCAACCCGCTGAGCAACATCGCCGACCGGATCCCGCTGCCGGGACGGCGGCGGCCCTCGTCACGGCCGGTGCGCTCAGCACGCGTGATCGACACCGACCAGTGACCGATTAGGCTGGGTCCGGTTTTACCCCGCCTCCTTAGCTCAGTGGTAGAGCACTCGCCTTGTAAGCGAGCGGTCGTCAGTTCAATCCTGACAGGGGGCTCTGAGCTACAAAGCTTCTAGCTGCACCGATCGATTCGACGGCTTGCACTCGCCACACCTCGACCCCGAGGGTCGCTCGAAGCCGTGCGACCATAAGGCGGATGACCATTCACACCTGCATGGGTTGCGGCCTCAAAACTCGCTACTCGTACGGGCTCGCTTGCATGAGCTGCGGCCTGAAAACCCGTTACACATACGGTGATTGGCCAGATCGCCATGCGAAGGCCGCGGTAGCCTTCGCGGCGCCGTCAAGGATCCTTGCGCTGAGCGAACGGCATCCAACGGCCACGTTGGCATTGACGGTGCCGAGTGCGTTCATCGGAATAGCGGCCGTCGCCATCTACCCACTGGTGTTCGTGCCAGTGATGATCCTCCTCGGCGCGGCTCTGGTGGCGTCAACCCGCTACGAAGAAGCCCGTACCCCTCGAAGCAGTTCGCCCGTCAGGGACCACCCGAATCTCAGGCGAAAAGCATCTGAGCCGACCAATCGAACTGGTACCGCGGACTCGAGTGCTTCACGCTTCTGCTCGTATCACGGCTCGGTCCGCCCTTCGGTCGCCCGCCGCCGCACCGGCCGGCCATAAGTTGCGCGACGTAGGCCGCAGCGCGAGCCGTCCACCCGTGACGCGGTACCTACTTTCCGGTAACCACCCACACCTTCTCTACGTAGTCGCGGGGTAGGTGCACGCCACCTCCGCAATAAAGGCACGCATGTACCAAAAAACCATTGCGCAATCGACACCCAATCGTTAACTTGGGCCGCGGGGATCCAGATCACGCGACGGGCACGCTGTGACGCACATCCCAACCGGTAAGGGGAGGCGGCCGCAAACTTTACGGCTGGCCGAATGAAGGGGATAGCTCGTTGTCAGCAATGGAACCGGCCGCGCGGCCACTGCGTCTCGTGCCCGTAAACCGCACTCGGCGCGTAACGGACGATCGCACTTGGGTCTCGAAGGCGCTGTGCAGGGAAACAGATCTCGAAGCAATGTTTGTGCGGGGGGCTGCACAACGTAAGGCCGCGGTTATCTGCCGCCACTGCCCCGTGATGCGGGAATGCGCGGCGGAGGCCCTCGACAACAAAGTTGAGTTCGGGATCTGGGGCGGCATGACTGAGCGCCAGCGCAGGGCTTTGCTCAAGCAGCATCCAGAAATCATGTCTTGGAGTGATTATCTCGATAAGCGCAACGCCCGGCCCACCGGCTAGACACCGCAGCGGCCACCTAAGGCTTGGCGCGCCTCGCCTTTGAGGCGGATCACGGATGGCCGGGGATGGCGTCCAGTCCACCTTGGATGTCTTGCAGATTCCCCTGAATGCCTTGCAGATTCCTTTCGATGGCCTGCAAGTCCGACAGGGCATTCTGATAGGCCGGCTGCATCTCATCCGGGCCGGTAGGCCGCGACTGAGGACAGTACGAAACGATGGCGCCCGCGGTGACATCGGTGCTTTGCTTCGCGTCCCATACGGTGGTTCGCTGCACGAACCCGACCGCATCCGCGAAGTTCGGTTGGTGCGCCAGGAAGTCGCAGACCGCGTGCCCTTTGGTCAGCACATATTCCTGACTTGGAACCGGCACGCCTTGCTGCTTCAACGCGGCGACGAACGCCGCATCGACGGCGTTGATCGCCGGCGCGGATGCCTTTGGCGCAACCGGTTCGGCCTGCGCGGTCGAGGGCGGGGTGTCCTCCGGTTCTGCCGTTGGATTCTGTCGGTGCACCGTGAACATCACCACCACCGCGCAGACGGCGGCTATTAGGGATATCGGTAGTGCGGCGAGAAGTCCTAAGCGGCTGAGCGCAGCACGCCTGCGCCGCCAGGGAGTGATGTGGCGGGATTTGATGTCTCGCGACCTGCGGGCGGCACCAACCTCGGTCTCCCAGGCTTCAAACGCGTCACCGTCCGACCCCCCGGCGCCGTGGGCCAAGATTTCGTCGAGCAGTGCGTCGGCCTCGCGAGACGAGGGCTGACCGCCCTGCTCACGGATCGCTCGGCGCCGCAGCGCGATGAGGCGCAATTCTGAGTCGATCTTCTCGCGGTCGCGCACATTAATCAGTTTGAGAGTGTCGCGCCGTTGTTACAACTCCCGAAGAACTAAGGACTGTCACGCATTGATGTCACCCGGTCGATACGACAGACTCGCTGTGAGTCAACCGGCCGCCGCCAATCGAAATCGAGGCGTATCACTGTGAGCCGTAATCGGCGTATCGCGCCGCTTGCCCTCGGCGCGATCATGTTCGCGCTCGTCGGGTGTTCGGCGTCGCATCCGACCACCACCGGTCTGACCACGACGCGGGCCGCCACACCACCCGCGTCGCCGACCCGGGTGCTGCCCGCCGATGCGGGTGCACCCGGCGGCGCGCAGCCGCGCCTCGCGTCCGACCCCGCGCAGTTGGCCGATGACCTTGTCGCCGACGAGCGTGCGCTGCGGGATCCAGGGACACCGGAATCGGGACTGACGGCGGCGGCGCGTCGCGAGCAGGCGGCTTACCGGGCGATCGGACGGCACCCCGAGTGGGACGCCACCACACGCCCGCGCATCCCGCCGGAGCTGGTCGACGTCTACGACCGCAATGTCGACGCCCGCCGGCAACTCACCGCGCTGTCCCCGGTGCGAGACTCCCTGCCGGCGTGGCGCATCGAGCCGCCGGCCCCGGCCGACCAGCTGATGAACTACTACCACCAGGCGGAATCGGAATCCGGCGTCGGCTGGAACTACCTGGCCGCGATCAACTTCATCGAAAGCCGCTTCGGCAGCATCGTCGGTGCGAGCAGCGCCGGCGCGCAGGGACCCATGCAGTTCCTGCCCTCGACGTTCGCCGGCTACGGCCAGGGCGGCGACATCCACTCGCCCCACGACAGCATCCTGGCGGCGGGCCGCTACCTGGCCGCCAATGGCTTCGCCAACGATCGTGATCACGCCATCTACGGATACAACCACGCGCACGAATACGTGCGTGCGGTCGACCAATACGCGGCGTTGATTGCGGCCGACCCGGCGACGTTCGGCGCGTTCTACCGGTGGGATGTCTACTGCCTGACGACCGCGGGCGACGTGTTACTGCCCATCGGCTACGACGCGTCGTCACCCATCCCGGCCGCTGACTACGTCGCGGCCCACCCGCAGTAAGGCGTCGCGCCGGCAGCGCGGAGTGCCGCCGTCAGAGGTACTTGCGGGCGATGTCTTGCAGATGCGAGCGGACGTCCTGGCCGGTGGCCTTCTCGAGTCTGATGCCCAGCTCGCCGGCCAGGTTGACGAAGCCCATCAGCAGCATGATGTCGCCGTCCGGCTCGTCGGTCACGTTTTCGACGAGCCGGCTCCAGGTGAATTCAGGACCACTGTCCGACGACCAAGCCGTCATGACATCGATGGCCCGGCGAACGTTCTCTCTCACGTCCATGCCCGGAGCCTGCCATGCCGTCGTGACCGGCGCAGCGCCCAAACGACTCCGCAGAAGCGTCAGCGGGCGCGCCCGTTTACGGCTGCGCCCGCTGACGGTTCACGGTCGATCAGTACCGATCAGTACAGCGGCACCCAAACACCGAAGAACCAGTAACCCCAACCGCCGTACTGCCAGTTGAAGACCGGGAGGACGGTGAAGGTGTTGTAGTTGAAGGGCCCGAAGTCACGGCGCCCCGCATCCCAATCACGCGGCGGACCGTCCCACGGCCGGTTCCAGCCTCCCGGAGGCGGCGGACCGTCCCAGCCCCCTGGAGGCGGCGGGCCCTCCCAGTGTGGCGGCGGGTGGCCCGGAGCCGGCCCGTCGTTCCAGCCGTAACCATGCTGGCGCGGCGGCGGGGGCGCCCCACGGCCCGGGATGCTGAACTGAACATTCGGACCACCGGGCCCACCAATCTGCGCGTTGGCGGTGATCACGTCGTGGCGCGGAATGTACGGCGGGTGTGGCGGCTGAGTAGCCGGCGGATTCAGCGACGCAAACCGCTGCCGGTCGGGCGGCGGCGGATTGTGGGGGTTCTGCGCCGGCGGGTTTTGGCCGTGCTCGTTGGGCGGCGGATTCTGCCCGTTCTGCGGGTACTGCCCGTGCTCATTGGGCGCCGGGTTCTGCCCTGTCTGCGCTGGGTTTTGGCCGTGCTGGTTGGGCTGCGGACCGTTCTCGCCACCCTGTGGCGGGTTGTTCTGCCCACCCTGTGGCGGGTTGTTCTGCCCACCGTTGGCCGGCGGACCGTTGTGCCCACCCTGCGGCGGGTTGTCCTGACCGCCCTGCGCAGGCGGGTTGTTCTGTCCGCCTTGCGCCGGCGGACCGTTGTGCCCACCCTGCGGCGGGTTGTTCTGGCCACCTTGCGCCGGCGGACCGTTGTGCCCACCCTGCGCCGGCGGAGCGTTTCCACCACCGGGCTGACCACCCGGCTGGCCGCCCGGCCCACCCGGCTGGCCGCCCGGCCCACCGGGGTTACCGCCGCCACCACCGCCGCCGCCACCGCCGCCATGGCAGTTCGGGCAGGGAGGTGGCGGGTCGAGTGGAGCGGAGTAGGCCGACCCGGCGTTCAGCGTCGCCGCGGAGATACTCAGGCCAGCGGCCAGCGCCGCGGCGCTGACGACACGTTTCATAGACATAGCTGCGTCCCCTCTTGGGTGTCGATGGCCTGCACTACGGGCAGGTGACGTCCAACTCGAATGGCTTGGTGACCGGCTGCGGTTGCTGCGGGTTGCTCATGTCGGTACCGGTAGCGGTGCCCTTAATTGCCCAGTCCTTGCCGTTGACCGCGGCGCCGGCATTTCCGCTCTGGTTGGGCGCGGCGTCGGAGAAGCCCAGTACAACGCCGTTGACCGTGCCCAATCCGACGGAGTGCACCAATGGCGGGTTGCCGTTACTGACCACGGCGCCCAGCCCGGCGGTCGGGTCGCCGATGCCGATGTTGGTGTTGTCACCGGCGGCGTTACAGGTGACCTGCCCGGTGATGTTCTGGTTCTGACCGTCGACGATGAGCACCGGACCCGCTGCTGCCGGCGCTGGAGACGACGAGCCCGACGCCCCGGTACTCGACTTGTTGCTTGAACATCCGGCGCTGGCCGCGACCACCAAGGCCACGCCTGCTACGCCGATCACGATCCCACGCTTCACTACTGCTTCCCTTCGTGTCGCTGGTTCCGCTGCCACTCACGCTGGCCGCGTTAACACTGGCGGATTACCTGGGCCCTGCGGGCCGGCGCGTTGCGGCCGGTCCACTTGATACCCGGTACCTGAGAAATGCAAACGCTACGTTACGTGCCGCCACATGGCCTGGTCACCAGCCAATGCTCGCCTTTCAGGGCAGAACACGCAGGCCCCATTTGCCCAGCAGTGGATTGATGAGCATGAAATAGGTGGTGTAGTCGTCGCCGTCGGGCGACGACATCAACAGACCGACCGCGCTCACGGTGCCGTCCGGGTTCATCACGAAGCCGGGACTGCCGCTGTCGCCGTCCAGGCTGTACACGCTGGCTTCCACGACGTCGCCATTGAGGCCTTTGATGGTTCCGCACGTCTCGCCGGTTACCGCACCGATCTTGCAGAATGGCATTCCTACCTGAATCTGCTGGCGGCTCAACACATCCCGAACCTGATACCTGCCACCGACGTCGCCGACCGGCATGCCGACACTCGGCTCCAGGCGGATGATCGCGGCATCCCTCTTGTCGCCTTCCTGCTCGCTGGCCGAGATCCGGCCCAGCGGAGCATCGTTGCCGTAGGTCCATTCCGAGCCGTCGTGCGCGTCGCAGTGCCCACTGGTCATCAGGTAGTAGCTGCCGTCGGTGCCCTGTGCCGCGAAACCTGCTGTGCACCTTCCGGATTCGTGATCGACGCCCATACCCGGCGACGGAGGCGGTGACGGCAGAGCCGGGGGCGGCGCCGCCAGAGCGGTTTTCGCCACCGCCGTCGCGGACACCAGAACAGCGCCTAACAGCCCCAACCCACGCAACCACGGTATGGTCACGCCGCCCTCCTCCGCTTGAGCCCGCCAAATAGTAGCAGCGCTATGCGCGTGAAATGAGGTGGCGGCCAGTCTGTTCCGTGCACGAGGTTCACCGGACGTCGATATGCCGGGCAAGGAAGTCCAGCACAGCGTCGGCAAAAATGTCGTTGCGGTCGCCGGCAACCATGTGTCCCGCACCGCGAACGTCGGTGAATTCGACCTGCGGGAAACGCGCCAGGAATTCGTCGGCTCGCTCCTGGCTGACCAGGTCGCTCATCTGGCCGCGGATCAGCAAGATGGGCACTCCGCTGTGCAGGATCGCCTCCACCGCGGCATGCATCCGATCGGGGTCGGTGACCTCGAAAGGGGGGAAAGCCGCAGTGCCGCTGATGAACTGGGGATCCCAGTGCCAGTACCAGCGATCGCCGCGGCGACGCAGATTGGTGGTCAGGCCTTCCAGATCGGTGGGTCGGGGCCGGTGCGGGTTGTATTCAGCGATCGCATCGGCCACTTCGTCGAGTGAGCCGAAGCCCGACTCCACCCGATCGGCCATGAAGGCATGGATGCGGTTCGCCCCGGATTGGTCCATGTTCGGCACGATGTCCACCAGCACGACGGCGCTGACGATCCCCGGCGACAACTCCCCGGCGAGCAGCATCGACGTGAACCCACCCAGGGAGGCACCGACCAGCACCGGTTGCGGGGGCAGGGTGCGCAGCACCTCTTGGACATCGGCGGCAAAGCTGACGACGCGATAGTCGCCGTCACCGGACCAGTCCGATTCGCCGTGGCCGCGCAAGTCAACGGTGACGGCCTGCCAGCCGCGCGCCGCGACGGCGGCCGCCGCCTTCCCCCAGGAACGGCGCGTCTGGCCGCCGCCGTGCAGGAACACCACGGCCCGCGCTTGCGGATCCCCGAGGCGGTCAGCGACGATCTGAACCCCGCCGGGGCCCTGGATCGTAAACGGTTCGGCTGCCGTGGGCATCAGGTGATACTAAGGCGCACCCACGTGAAGCTCGCGTTGGCTTAACGTCAACGGCATGCCGGGGCGCCAATTCAAGGGATGTCGGGCGTTGGCCGGCGCGCACGGGATCGCACCGGAGCGAAGGAGAAGGCATGCAGCTTGAGGAATACATGTCGTTGGATGCGACCGATTTGGCCGAGCTGATCGACCGCAAGCAGGTCACTCCGGCGGAGCTTCTCGCATTGGCGCGGCAACGAGCGGATGCGGTGAATCCACGGCTGAACGCCATAATCTGCCGCCTCGACGACGTCGCCGACCGGCAAGCCGCAGACCCCAACCTGGGTGGGCCGTTCGCCGGCGTGCCGTTCCTGCTCAAAGACCTCGGCCAGGAATACCGCGGCTATGCCACCTCGTGCGGATCCCGTTCGCTGGCCAACGATGTGGCCGACCGGCACGCCCTGGTCACCCAGCGGTTCCTGGATGCCGGCCTGGTCATCTTCGGGAAGACCAACACCCCGGAGTTCGGCGCAAAGGGCGTCACCGAACCCGACTACTGGGGTCCGGCCCGCAATCCCTGGAACACCGGACAAACACCCGGTGGCTCGTCGGGTGGATCGGGAGCGGCCGTGGCGGCCGGCATCGTTCCGGCCGCCGGCGCCAACGACGGCGGCGGGTCGATCCGCATCCCCGCCGCTTGCAACGGGCTCGTCGGCCTCAAACCCAGCAGGGGCCTGGCGCCCTACGGTCCGCAGACCGGTGAACTGATGTTGGGTATGGCCACCCAGGGAGTGGTTTCTCGCACGGTACGCGACAGTGCGGCCCTGCTCGACGCGATCATCGGACCCGACCCGAGTGCTGCCTACCGAGTTGCCTTGCCCGACAAGCCGTTTGCTGAACAAATCAAGCATCGGCCGGGCACCCTCAGAATTGGATACTCGGCCCGCTCGACCATCAACGCCAGACCGGACCGCGAGGCCGTCGCCGCCGTCGAAAAAGCCGCGGCGCTGCTTGCCGACTTAGGCCATCAGGTTGAGGAGGTCGCACCGCCCTACGACGACGCCGCCTTGGGTCGTGACTTCCTCACCATCTGGTTCGCCCAGCTGCATCAGCAAGTCATCGACATCAAACAGCGAATCGGCGCGCGCGACAGCGACTTTGAGGCCGACACGTTGGCCATCAGTGAACTCGGCCGCTCCGCCGGTGTGCGACCCGTCATGTCCGCATTGGAAAACAGGAACAATTACATCCAGTCCCTGGCGGCGTTCCACGCCGGCTACGACTTCTTTTTGACCCCTACCCTGGCCACCCCTCCCCTTGCCGTCGGCGCCACCGCGACTTCGCCTCCCCTGCAGCGGGTGGCCCGACTGGTCAGCAGGGTGCGCGCCGGAAAATTGATGGGGCTCAGCGGAATTCTGGACGACCTGATTCAGGAGAGCTTGGGCTGGGTGCCCTATACGCAGCTGGCCAACCTGACCGGCCGTCCGGCCATCAATGTGCCGTTGCACTGGACGGATGGCGGGCTACCGCTGGGTGTGCAGTTCGTCGGGAAACTGGGCGCCGACGGCGATCTCCTGCAGTTGGCCGCCCAACTCGAAGAGGCCTGCCCGTGGGCCCAACGTCATCCGGCGACGCCCGCAGCGCCGAATTAGCACGGCAGTTACGGGTTTATCCGTTAGGCGCGGCGTCTTCGGGGCCGCGCCGACCTCGCCACAGGCCGGCGAAGCGCCGGGCTATGTCACCGAGTCGTCCGCCCGCGTGCTGAGATGACTTGATGCGGCCCAGGGTCTCGCGTCCCTCGTTCGCGTAGTCCTTGACTGTTTCGTCGCCTTCTTCGGCGCGCATGTCTGCCTCCGATGCTGTATCGATCGTTATGCCGGCGCTTGGTGCTCGGGTGGTTCCGACGGCGTCAAGCGCTCCGGCGGTTCTGCCGGCGTGAGCCGTTCGGGAGTTTCCGTCGGTGCGAGCCGCTCCGGCGTCTCGCCTGGTGTGCCCCGCTCCGGCGGCTCCGAATTATCTGGCCGGTCCGCCGAAACCGGTCTGAGGTGTGTATCGACCATGTTCAGTCCTTTGCTCGGCTCAAGGCCGCGTACCCGCCGCACCCGGGCACCCAAACGCCGCGTCGATACTCGTCAAACCGCTGGATCATCCGCTTACACTCCAACGGTGGTGAATCCGGCGCGAACGAGGCCGGCAGTGAGCAAAGTCCCGGTGATCGCCGGTGTCGCGGTCGTCGCGTTGCTTGCCGTTCTCGCGTTACCCGTCAAGCAACAATGCGGCGCGCCGGGCTACTCGTGCGCCTCGACGGTGGACACCCAAGGCAACATCCACTCCTATTACGAGATCGAACCGGTCGGCGTCTACCTCGCGGAAATCGTCACCGGCGCCAACATCGCGCTGTTCTATAAGTCGGGCGAGGACCTGAGCAAAGCCCGATAGCACGGTGGCGGTTTGCTGGCGTGTGCGAGCCCATTCCGTCGGCCGGACGTATCGCCTCGGTTACAAGTTCGGGTCAATCTGGCCGGCGCTGTTTTCGGCTCGAAACCTTCCGGAGACCATCATCACCGCGAGTGCGGAAAACGCGCTGGTAGAGCGACGATGGCGAGCGGGAATCGCATGTTGTCGGCCCAATGATGCCGCCTCCGCCAGCGGTGTGACCGGTGCTCTCGATTGGGGGCTTCTTAGCAAGCTAACGCATACTTGTCACCATGCTTGAAGCGATATCGCCGCGAAGCACCGTTGCGGTGCTGGGTGATGCGCTGGGCGTGGGTAGAGGTTTGTGATGGCCCGCTCGGGCGGCGCGCATCGCCGTCATCGAGCCGTCCGTCAACCTTCCCGTTTCCGTAAAGCCCTGACGCGCGGCTTGGGCGCGCTCGTGTCGGTGGCGGCCGTGGGGCTGACCGGTGCGGGATACTACGTGGCGCATGGCGCGCTGGGCGGTATCACCGTGTCGAACGCCCTGCAGCCCGACGATCCGCGGTCCAGCGGCGACAACATGAACATCCTGCTGATCGGGCTGGATTCGCGTAAAGATCAGGACGGCAACGACCTGCCCAACTCGATCCTGAAGCATCTGCACGCCGGCGATTCCGACGACGGCGGCTACAACACCAACACGATGATCCTGGTGCACGTCAGCGCCGACAACAAAGTCGTCGCCTTCTCGATCCCCCGCGACGACTGGGTGCCTTTCACCGGAGTCCCGGGGTACAACCACATCAAAATCAAAGAGGCGTACGGGCTGACCAAACAGTACGTTGCCCAAAAGCTGGCCAACCAGGGCGACATCACCCAGAAGGAACTCGAGACCAAGGGCCGCGAGGCCGGCCGGGCCGCGACGCTGCGCGCGGTGCGCAACCTGACGGGCGTCCCCATCGACTACTTCGCCGAGGTCAATCTGGCCGGTTTCTTCGATCTGGCCCAGACTCTCGGCGGGGTCGACGTCTGCCTGAATCACCCCGTCTACGACGAATATTCGGGTGCCGACTTCCCGGCCGGGCGTCAGCGGCTGGACGCGTCCGAGGCGTTGTCGTTCGTCAGGCAGCGGCATGGCCTGGATAACGGCGATTTGGACCGCACCCACCGGCAACAGGCGTTCATCTCGTCGGTCATGCAGGAGTTGCAGGCCGCGGGCACCTTCACCAACATCGACAAGCTGAAGAACCTGATGGCGGTAGCGCGCAAAGACGTGGTGCTCTCGGCGGGCTGGAACGACGACATGATCCAACGGCTCGGTGGACTGGCCGGCGGCAACGTCGAATTCCGGACGCTGCCGGTGGTGCGCTACGACAACATCGACGGCCAGGATGTCAACATCGTCGACCCGGCATCGATCAAGTCCGAGGTGGCGGCGGCGATCGGCCTGGACACCTCGACTACCGCGGCGGCCACCACCACCGCTGTGAAGCCCGATCCGTCCACGGTCGTCGACGTGGTCAACTCGGGCAGCATGAGTGGTCTTGCCAGCGAGGTATCACGCGCGTTGAAAAAGAAGGGCTACACCCCGGGTCAGGTCCGCGACCGCGAAACCGGCGACCCGAGCACCGCCACGGTGGATTACGGCGCTGGTGCGCAGACCGATGCGCTCAACCTGGCCAACCTGCTCGGTCTTGACCCACCCAAGCAGCCCAGTCCCAGCGTGCAGCCCGGACACATCCGGGTCACCGTGGATACCAATTTCGCGATGCCCACTCCGGACGAGACGCAGATGGACGACACGACGAGCACCAGCACCACCAGCACGTCGACGAAGGCGAAGACCTACTACTACAACGGCACGACCACGACCTATCCGACGCCCGATCAGGGAAAGCCGATCGATGGCGGCGGCGTGCACTGCGTCAACTAGCGGCGATCGCAAGCGCGGCGAAGCCCGGGCGCGGCGGGTCGCCGCCATCGGGCCTAGCGGCGATCGCAAGCGCGGCGAAGCCGGGCGCGGCGGGTCGCCGCCATCGGGCCTAGCGGCGATCGCAAGCGCGGCGAAGCCCGGGCGCGGCGGGTCGCCGCCATCGGGCCTAGCGGCGACGCTCTAGGCGTGCGTGCCGCCGTCCATCCGAATCTCGGTGCCGGTGATCCAGGCGCCGTCATCTGAGACCAGCATCGCGATCACACCGGCGACCGCTTCGGGTCCGGCCATCCCCGCGCCGCTGGATTCCGTCGTGGTCGGCAGGATCGGCATCAGCCGGGGAAACAGCGACCAGTCGGCGTCCTTCGGGATGTATCCGCCGGTGGCATCGGTGATGCCGGACTTGATGCTGCCCGGCGCCACGCACGCCGCGCGCAGACCGTCCTTGGCGTATTCGAGCGCCAGCGAATGAGTGAAGGCCTGGATGCCGCCCTTGCTTGCGGCGTAGGCGGCCATATAGGGATGGGCGAACGAGGCCGACGTGGAGCTGAAGTTCACGATCGCGCTGCGGGGATTCGCCAGCAGGGACGGTAGCGCTTCCCGCACCACCAGGAAGGTTCCGGTCAGGTTGACGGCGATGATCCGATTCCACTGCTCGAGGGTGGTCTCGTGGGTGTGCCAGGCGCGCAGGATACCCGCCGCGTTGACCAGTGAATCCAGCCCGCCCAGCTTCTCGACTGCCGACGCCACGCCGTCGATCACCGAGGCCTCGTTACCGACGTCCATCGGCATCGCGGTGAGCCGGTCGGCGGTGCCGGCCTCGTCGGCCTGGCCCTGCGTGTTGCTCAGACCGTCAGTGGAGACATCGGCGGCCACCACGCCGGCACCCTCGCCCAGTAGCCGCAACGCGGTGGCCTGACCGATCCCCGACGCGGCGCCGGTGACCAGGATCCGTTTGCCCTCAAGCCTTTTCATCTGATACTCCCGGCTAGACCACTCCGCGCAGCGCATCGGCACCGAAGGCCGGTTCCAGCATCGCCGAGAAATCCGGGCCGCGACGCAACAGCACCCCGCCGTCGACGTTGATGATCTGTCCGGTCACATAGCTGGAAGCATCGCTGAGCAGAAACATCGCCACATTCGCGACGTCTTCGACCTCGCCCGGTCGGGGCAGCGGCGTGATGGCTCGGTAGTCCGCGCTCAGCTCGGGCGAATCGAGGATAGGGGCCACCAGCTCGGTGCGGATCAGGCCCGGGCGAATGCTGTTGACCCGCACCCATGACGCTCCGAGTTCGTCGGCGGCCAACTGCATCAAGTGGTCCAGTGCGGATTTGCCGACGCCGTAGGCGCCGAACCAGCGGTGGGTGTTGCTGGCAGCGATCGACGAGATGCCGACGAACGATCCACCGCCACCGCGCACCAACTCGCGCGCGGAGTGCTTGAGCACGTACATGGTTCCGTTGACATTGAGGTCGATGGTCCGCCGCCACAACTCCGAGTCGATCTGGGTGATCGGTCCGATGGTCTCCGATCCGCCCGCGCAGTGCACCACGCCGTGCAGCCGGCCATGCCAGGCCGTCACGGCGTCGACGGCTCGCGCCGCCTCCTCTTCGTTGGTGATGTCGGCGGGCTCGTAACGAATGGAGCCGTCGCCGGGGAGTGCCTCGATCTCCTTGACGGCGGTCGCGAGCCGATCGGCGTTGCGGCCGATGATCATGACGGACGCCCCGGCTGCGACCAGCCCGGCGGCCACGCCCTTGCCGATACCGCTGCCGCCGCCGGTGATCAGATAGGTCCGGTCTTCGAAGGAAAGCTGCACGCCAGGCCCTTTCAACTGGAACAAGTTCTAGCAATAGAAGCATGTCCCCTTGGGGTGAATATCGCTACCCCCGGTCTCGTTAGGCCCTCCGGCGCAGCGCTACGGAGTGTCGCGGCGCGCCAATTTGGTGGGTTTGGCGTTGCGCCAGTCCTCGACGTCGGGCGGCAGGCCGATGGGATACCGGTTCTCGTTGTGGGCCGCCCAATGCGCGTGACCCAGCTCGTGAATGTGGAACGCATGCCGCAGCGCCTCGGTGAAACCCATCGCGTCGGAGGCCGCGTTGACCGAATCCTTGATCAGCATGGCTGCCATCGTCGGCCGCTCGGCGATGCGCCGCGCGAATTCCAGTGTCTTGTCGGCTAATTCGTCGGCGGGGAACACCTTGGACACCATGCCGAGCCGGTAGGCCTCGTCGGCGTCCAGCGCATCACCGGTCAACAACAGCTCTTTGGCCTTGCGCGGGCCGAATTCCCAAGGGTGAGCGTAATATTCGACACCCGGCATGCCCATCCGGACGCCGACCACGTCGCTGAACTTCGCGTTGTCCGCGGCGACGATCAGATCGCACGCCCAGATCAGCATCAGGCCGGCCGAGATCGCATTGCCCTGAACCTGAGCGATGGTGATTTTGCGCAGATCGCGCCAGCGGCAAGTGTTTTGGAAGAAGTAATGCCACTCTTGCAGATAGGTCTTCTCCGCGACCGGATCGCGGGTGGCGCCGTTGATCCGGAACGTCGGATGTTGCCCGTCGCCGGGCGCCCGCTCGGCGAGCGCCAACTCCGAGCCGAGGTCGTGACCGGCGGAGAAGTTCTTGCCACGCGCAGCCAGAATCACCACCCGCACGGTGTCGTCGGCTTCGGCGCGCAGGAACGCCTCGTCGAGCTGAACCAGCAGGCCACGACTCTGCGCGTTGTGAGCATCGGGCCGGTTGAGCCAAATCCGGGCGATCAGGCCATCATCCAGAGTTTCATAGGTCACCAGCTCCGCGGCGCCGGCGTTGACCGCCTGCGCGCCGGTTTGCTCGGAGAGTGTCATTCCGCCCACCTCGATCGTTGTCAGCACCGACTCGTTTACACATTACGGCCAGTGTGTAACCGGACCCGCGCTGGGGTGATCGGCTCATCCACCGGTGTCGGGGCGCCGGCTCAGTGGCAGCAGCCGGTGGTCGCGGGTGAACACCAGCCGGACGATGCCCATCGCGACCACCACGGTGGTGGCCGCGACCGAACCCAGAATCAAGAACATCACCACGGCCTGTACCAACACGGCCTGCAGCGGCGGCACGCCGGCCAGGATGAGCCCGGTCATGGCGCCCGGCAAGAACACCAGGCCGGTGGCTTTGGTCGTCTCGATCTGCGGAGATATCGCCGACCGCAAGGCGGTTCGCAGGTACGGCGACGCGGCCTGTCTCGACGGCTGCCCCAGGGCGAGCCGGGCCTCGACCTCGTCGCGCTTGTCGCGCAGCTCGTCGACCAACCGGCGAGCCACCAGCACCATCGCGGTCATCGAGTTGCCGATCATCATGCCGGCGACCGGTACCAGGGTGCGCCCCTGCAGCGGGAACACCCGCAGGCCGAAGATCACCCCCAGCGTCACCACCGCCGCACCGGCAAACGCCGCTACAGCCAGCGGCGCAAACTGCGGCACCTCCGGCGCTCTGCGGCGAGCGACACCCCCGGCATACGCCACCATTCCGGCGACCCACGCCCACGACCACCACAGCGACCGGCCCGGCTCGAACAGCAGCGTCAACGCACCGCCCACGAGCAGCAGCTGCACCAGCGCGCGGACCGAGGCCCACAGCAGCTGCCGCTCCAAACCCAGCCGCCGCCACAGCGAGATCCCGGCCGCGAACGCCACCAGGATCAGCGATGTCGCCAGGCCCACCCAGCCGACTTGACCGTTCATCACGCCACCGAGCCGTCGCCGGGCTCGGCCGCGACCGGGCCCAGGCCTTGGCTGCGGCCGGACTCCAGGCGCAGGACCCGGTCCGCCGCCCGTTCCAACTGCGCCGAGTTATGGGTGACCCACAGGGCGGGGATGCCGTCGGCGGCCAGTTCGCGCACCGCGCGCTCGATCACCTCGGCCGCTTGGGTGTCGACGGCGGAGGTGGGTTCGTCCAGCAGCAGCACCTGGGGTTGCGCCATCAGGGTGCGGGCCAGGCACACGCGTTGCGCCTCGCCACCCGAGAGGGCGGCCACGTCGCGGTCCAACCACGATCCGGTCAGCGCCACCCGGTCCAGCGTTTCGCGCATCCGCGCGTCGGACGCGTCGGGATCGGCGGTGAGCAGGTTTTCGGCGACCGTGCCGGGAAATGGCGTCGGGCGCTGAAAGCACATGCCCACCCGGCGCCGCAGCCGCAGCGGGTCGAGCCTGGCGATGTCCGAACCATAGAAAGACACCCGCCCGCTGGTCGGCAGCTCCAGCCGGTTGCACAGCCGAAGCAGGGTCGATTTGCCCGCGCCCGACGGTCCGAACACCGCGGTGACACCGTGAGCAGGAATGGCGGCGGTCAGCCCGTCCAGCGCCCGCGCCCTTTGCCGATCCACCACGACGTCGAGGAACTCGAAGACCATGTTGTCAGCAGCGTCCTCATCGGCCACCTGGTTATCCTGCATCACTCGTGGACGGGTGGCCGTGTCTTCGCGAGCGGCGCGGCGCGCCCCTGCAAACCAGCCATAAATACGGCTAGAGGCTGTTAGCTGGTGAGACGGACTGGGGCCGGTCGCGCGCGTCGCTTACAGTTAAGTCATGCCTACAAAATCTGACCCTGGCGAAATCGGCGATGTCGAGCCCGTGGCCGACAGCACTGCGAGTCAGGCCAGGCGCGTCGTCGCGGCGTACGCCACCGACGCCGACGAGTGCCGGGTGTTCTTGTCAATGCTGGGTATTGGGCCGGCGAAACTCGACGCGTAAATGTCTCCTGGGGGAGGGCGCAGCCCGAAGGCAGCCAAATACGGGAATTCCGACTTCGTCGTAGTTGCCAACCGGCTGCCGGTAGACCAGGAGCGGCTCCCCGACGGCACCACGGCGTGGAAACGCAGCCCCGGCGGGTTGGTCACTGCCCTCGAGCCACTGCTGCGCCGCCGCCGTGGTGCGTGGGTCGGCTGGCCCGGGGTCGTGGACGAGGACACCGACCATGATGACGAGCCCATCGTCCAGGAGGACCTGGAGCTCCGGCCGGTCAAGCTGAGCGCCGACGACGTCGCCGAGTACTACGAGGGTTTCTCGAACGCCACGCTGTGGCCGCTGTATCACGACGTCATCGTCAAACCGATCTACCACCGTGAATGGTGGGAGCGCTACGTCGACGTCAACCGCCGCTTCGCCGAAGCCACCTCACGGGCCGCGGCGAAAGGCGCGACGGTGTGGGTGCAGGACTACCAGCTGCAGCTGGTCCCCAAAATGCTGCGCGAATTGCGGCCCGATCTCGTCATCGGGTTCTTCCTGCACATCCCTTTCCCGCCGGTCGAGCTGTTCATGCAGATGCCGTGGCGGACCGAGATCGTCGAGGGTCTGCTGGGTGCCGATCTCGTCGGGTTCCACCTGGCCGGCGGTGCGCAGAACTTCTTGTTCCTTGCCCGCCGATTGACCGGGGTCAACACATCGCGCGGTGCGGTGGGCGTGCGGTCCCGGTACGGCGAAGTCGAGCTGGAGTCCCGCGTCGTCCGGGTGGGCGCCTTCCCGATTTCCATCGACTCCACCGCACTGGATCAGGCGGCCCGACACCGCGACATAAAACGACGTGCCCGGGAGATCCGCGCCGAGCTGGGTAATCCCCGCAAGGTGCTGCTCGGCGTCGACCGGCTCGACTACACCAAGGGCATCGACGTTCGGCTGAAAGCCTTTTCGGAGCTGCTCGCGGAAGGCCGCGTCAAGCGCGATGACACGGTACTGGTGCAACTGGCGACACCGAGCCGGGAACGGGTGGACAGTTATCAGCAGCTGCGCAACGACATCGAGCGCCAGGTCGGCCACATCAATGGCGAGTACGCCGAAGTCGGGCACCCCGTGGTGCACTACTTGCACCGGCCGGTTCCCCGCGACGAACTCATCGCGTTCTTTGTGGCCGCCGACGTCATGCTGGTCACTCCGCTGCGCGATGGGATGAACCTGGTCGCCAAGGAGTACGTCGCCTGCCGCAGCGATCTGGGCGGTGCGCTCGTGTTGTCCGAATTCACCGGCGCCGCAGCCGAACTCAGGCAGGCGTACCTGGTCAATCCGCACGACCTCGAAGGGGTCAAGGACATGATCGAGGCCGCGCTCAACCAATCCGTCGAAGACGGACGGCGGCGGATGCGGTCGCTGCGCCGTCAGGTACTCGCCCACGATGTCGACCGCTGGGCCAGGTCGTTCCTCGACGCGCTCGCCGAATCGCCACGCGGCGAGGCCCAGTAGCCCGCATGCAAGGGACCCCATGGTGTTGGCGCCCAAACGCTGTGATACTCAAAACAGCGTGAAGGGAGGAGTCACATGAAGCTCCGTCACGGGATGGCCGCCGGTGCCGGCATCTTCACGGCCGTCGCGGTGGGAATCGCGCTGCAATCCGGTGAACCGGCCAAGGCACTCGGGCCACCGGCGGACGGCACCTACAGCTACAACGAGGCGGGCGTCTCCGGGGTGACCTGGACGATCTCGGCGCTATGTGACCAGCCCTCGGGCACCCGGAACATGAACGACTACAACGACCCGATCGTGTTCGCGATGAACTGCGCGCTGAACATCGTGAGTTCGACACCCGAGCAGATCAGTGCGGCGGACAAACTGCAGAACTTCAGCGGCCGGGCCCGGATGTCCAGCATGCTATGGACTTTCAAGGTCGACAAGGCCGACGGCGTGGCATGCCCGGGCGGTGGCACCGCACCCACCACCGAAACCTTCGCGTTCAGCGACGAAACGATGAGCGGCACCCACACCACGCTGCACGGTGCCGTGTGCGGGCTGCAGCCGGCAATGAAGAAAGAACCGTTCTCGTTGGCGATGACCGGGCCGCCGCCCAGCCCGATTAATCGTTATCCGTTGTACTGCAATGGCATTGCGATGTGCTACTGACGTCTTGCCGGTGCGGCTAGATCGGTGTGATGTAGGCGATCAGCCACTGCTTGCCGATCTTTTTGAAGTCCACCCGCAACCGGCTGCCGTCATACAGGGGCTGCCGTGACTTGTCGGTGACCGTCCGGTTCATGAAGACCATCACCGACGCCGATTCTCGTTTGGCCGACATGACGCCCACACCAACGACGTTGGCCTGCACCACGACTTCGCGCTTCTTGGCTTCGGGGATGATCTGGTTGTTGGCGCTCTTTTGGAACTCGGCGCGATAGTCCGGGGTCAACAGCGGATACGCAGCCGACAGGCTCCGCTCGACCGTTTGGTAGTCGTATGCGAAAACTTCGGGAATCTCCTTAGCGGCCAGGCCGGGCAGCACCGCCCGCGCCGCTTGCTCGCCGCGGGTCTGCACCCGGTCCCAGTACATCCACCCGGCCACCGCGGACAACCCGACGAACGCCACCGCCAGGAGGTAACCGGCGACGACCAGCAGCCAACGCCGCCATCGCATCAATTGCCTCCGTCTGGATATTTCAGGTCGTAGCCGGTCATCTTCCCGGCGTCATCCTCGTGGACGATGACACGCAAGCGATAGGGCATGGACGGCTTGTTGACTCCGTCGATGTCGGCGACTGTGACGCGTACCGACACCAGCACCGATGCGTTATCGGTGACGGCGTCGACGCCTTCCAGGGCGGCACCGTTGACGACGGCTTCCGAGGTCGCATTGGTGGAGCGGAAGAGACCCTTGAGGTTCTCGACGTTGTTGTTGGCGCCGAGCATGCCGCGCAGTGGGCCGCTGGTGCCATTGACGAACCGATTCACGCTTTCGTCGATGTTGTCCTGCTTGTAGCTGAACATGTTGACCACCGTCTGGGTGGCGGTGTCGACGAAACGCTGGTCGCGCGCCTGCGCCGCGGTGGCATGGCGCTGCTGAACGAGCAACGCTGCCACACAAGCCGCCACCGCCCCGACCGCCAACAGTGCTGCGGCGAACGAGATCCAGGCGACCCGGGCGCGGTGCGACTGCCGCCGCGGCGGTGGCTTGATGGACTTGAGTGCCTTGACGGGTTTCGCCGGCTGCTTGGGCGAGGCTGGAACGTCGGTGCTGACCGTAACGTCCTGGGCCGGCTGGCCCTTAGCTGGACCGGCCGCGCGGGAGGCTCGTCGACGAACACGCGACGTGGTCGTTGGTTGGTCTGCCACGGCAGGGTCCATTACATCGGCCTTGGATCAAGCATCAGGTCCACCCAGTTCTCGGCGCCGGACGTTCCGGTGGCGCCGGCCGCGAAGATACCAGTGCCACCGGCCGGATCGACAAATGCGCCGGTCTTCTCGTCATAGGTGGCGTAGGCCGGGCCGCTGGCCTGCGGCTGCCCGCCGGGCGGCGGCCCCCACGGCTTCTCCGGCCCCGGGCCTGCCGGCGGCGGGTTGATGCCCTCCGGCGGTGGCGGCGGCGGCAGCCACTTCGGATAGGGAAGCTGGGGCGGCACCGGCGGCACCCCGGGCGGCTGCCATGACGTGAATGGCGGTGGCGGCCCGTTGTCATTGGGCGGCGGTGGATTGTAGGCCGGCTGCTTGTTAGGCAGAGGCCCCGGTCCGGGCACCACACCCGGCGGAGGCGGCCCGACGATGGGTGTCCCGGGATCGGGCTCGGCGCCCGGCGGGATATACGGGAAGTGGTTGGGCGGCAACACGTTCAGCCCATTGGTCATCGGAGTGTCATAGGGCACCGGCGGGCCGCGCCACGGGTTGCGGCCGATCGGTACGTAACCGTTCGGGTCGCGACACAGCTGGACCGTCGGGGCACGTTTTCCGGGGAACTCCTGGCACGGGTAGTTACGAGCGCCACGCACGGTGCTGGGATCGTTTTGCGCGGTCTTGCAGTACATGTCCCTCGGCAGCTCGCGCACCGTCTCATCGGCTGGGGTGCGCATCAACGGCGGCGGCAAGAAGCCGACGGCGCACGGCGGCGGGTCGTTGAGATCGAGTTTGAAGTCCAGCTTTGCGCCTTCGTCTTGCGGGCCGCCGCCGGCAGCGGTGGTGATCGCAGCGAACAGCGCCGGTAAGACGACCAGCAGCTGCTCGATCGACTTGTGGTAGATCACACCCACCCGGCCCAGGTTGGCCAGGCTGGCGGCCAGCGCCGGGAACGAGGGACGGATGCCGGAGAACGCGGTGCTGGCCTCGTCGGTGGCGCCCGGGGCGGTCGCCAGAGTGTCGCGAAGCTGCGGGTCGGCCTGACGCACCTCGGAGGTGAACCGCGCCAGCCCGTCGGACAGCGACTTGATGTCACCGCCGGCGCGGACCTGGGCCTGCAGGAACGGACCGGCCTGATCGATCAACTGGGAGACTTGCGGGTAGTTGGCGTTGGCCTCGTCCACCAGCAGCCGAGCGGACTCGAAGAGTCGCGCCAGCTCGGGGCCGGAGCCATTGGCCGCGATGAACGTCTCGTGCAACAACTCGCGCAGCCGGGTATCGCCCAGGCTGTTGACCAAAGCCTCCGCGCGCTTCAACAGGTCCGCGACGTCCTGGCCGATCCGGGTGTTCTGCCGCTGGATGCGAGATCCGTTGGTCAACTTGGTAGTTGCCGGTGAGCTCGGCGGCACCAGGTCGATGTACTGCTCGCCGACGGCCGACACGCTTTTGACGGTGGCGGTGACGTTCGACGGGATGGGCGTGCCGCTGTTGAGCCGCATGTCGGCGATGACGCCGTTGGGGCTCAGGCCCACCGACTCGACGCGGCCGACGGCCACGCCGCGGTAGGTGACGTTGGCGTTCTTGTACAGCCCGCCACCGGCAACGAAATCGGCGCTCACGCCGTAGGTTCCGATCCCGAACGTCGCGGGCAGCCGCAGGTAGAAGATCGCCATCACGGTCAAGGTGATGGCTGTGATCACGGCGAAGATCGCCAACTGGATCTTGGTCAGTCTGTCATGCATCGGCGCCCGCCCCCTACTGTCCTGAAGCCGTGCCGGGCGGGATCTTGAACGGGTCCGCGGCCTGTCCGGACAAGTTGGCCATCTCGCCGGTCAAGAAGTCGGGTGGGTTGAGGATCTCGTTCATGTGGGCCATGTTCGGGTCGAAATACGCTGTGGTGAAGAACGTTTCACCGAGGCGGCGCAGAGTCAGGTCGAAGGTGGTGAACACGTTGAGGTAGTCGCCACGCACCGCCTGCTTGATACCGAAGTTGGGGAACGGGAACGTCAGCAACAGCTGCAGGGAGGTGACGAAGTTTTTGCGGTTGTCGTTGAGGGTCTTCACCACCGAGTACAGGTCCTTCAGGTCGGCGGCGAAGTCCACCTTGGTCTTTGCCAGGATGTTGGAGGTGACATTGGCCAGTTTGTGCAGCGCAGCGAAGGCCTCGACGATGTGGCCGCGATTCTTGTTCAGCACCCGAATCGCTTCGGGCAGCGTGTCCAGCGCCCGGCCCAGGTTGTCCTTGTCGTGCGCCAGGCTGGCCGAGAATCGGTTCAGCCCGTCGACCGCGTCGATGATGTCGTTGACCTGACGATTCAGTCCCGACGTCAGTTCCGCCAGCCTGGGAACCAGGTCGACGAACTGGTCTTGCCGGCCGGCGACCGCCCGGTAGGTCTCGTCGGTGATCTCTTCGAGGGCACCGACATTGCCCTTGTTCACCACCACACCGAGCGCCGAGAGCACCTCTTCGGTGGTGGGATAGCGACCGGTGTTGGCCTCCGCGATCTTCGACCCGTCCTTCAGCTTGCCGACGGCCAGCTTGCCCTTCGGGCGAGCCAAGTCGATGTGCATGGAACCGAGCAGCGAAGTCTGGGCGACCGTCGCGGTCGAGTTGGCGGGCAGCACCACGTTTTTGTCCAGCGCCAATTTCACTGCCGCATAGAACGATCCGTCGGCCCGCTGTTCGGCCGAAATACCGGCGACACTGCCCACGGTGACGTCATCGACCATGACCGGCGAGTTCTGCGGCAATGTCGCCACGTCGGGCAACTCGACGGTGATCGAGTATGCGCCACTGCCGTGACCGGCGGTGCCCGGCATGGCCAAGGAGTTCAGCCCGTTGAACTGGCAGCCGGCCAGCAGCATGCCTCCGGTGGCTAATCCACCGGCGCGCAACCACATTCGGTTCATCCGCCACCGCCCAAGTCGGCTGTCAGCCCGCCGGGCGGCTGGCCCGGAGGCGGGCCCGGCAGCGGGCCGTAGGCACTTGCCGGACCGGGACCGGATCCAGGACCCGGCGCTGGAGCACCGGCAGGAGCCGGGCCGGGTGCCGGACCGGCCTGCGGGGCCGTCGGGACCAGCAGGGCCTGCAGGTCCGCCGGGTTCTGCGCGGCCGGCGTCTGAGCGCCCTTGGCCGGGATCCAGGTCAGCTGCGGCACCGGAGTCGCCGACTTGGCCTGGGTTTCCGGGGTGTCGTAGATGATCTGGCCCTTGTACGCCGTAATCGTGTTGAGCGGGTGGAACATCAGCGGCGGGTAGTTGACGGTGAGCCGGCGCAACACCGGTCCCAGCCGCTCCCGGCAGAGCTCGGCGCGCTTGAAGTAGTCCGGTGCCCTGGGTCCGCCCGCGGTTTCAAAAGACCCACCGCAGATGAACTGCACGGGGTTGGCGAATTCCGGTATCGACAGCAGCCCGTTGAGCGTGCCCTGTGCGGGGTCGTAGATGTTGTAGAAGTTGGCAATACCGGGGCCCGCGACGTGCAGCACCTGCTCGATGTTGTCGCTCTGGTCGCTCAACGTCTTCGCGAAATCGTTGAGGTTGTTGACCGTATCGACGATCGTCGAGTTGTTCTCGTGCAGGAAGCCACGGATGTCCGACAGCGCTTTGTTGAGGGTCCCCAGGGTGGTGTCTAGATGGCGCGAGCTGTCGGCGAGCACCTGCGACACCGACGCGACGTTTCCGGCGAATTGGACGATCTGCTCGTTACTGGACGAAAGCGCGTTGACCAGCACCTGCAGATTCTTCACCGTGCCGAAGATGTCGCCACGCGAATCCCCCAGCCGCCCAGCGGCTTGCGAGAGCTCACGCAACGCGCTGTGGAACGACTGACCCTTGCCGTCGAAGGTGTCGGCGGCCTGGTTGATCGCCGCACCCAACGGTCCCTGCATGGATCCGGCCGTCGGGCCGAGCTGCACGGCCAGCTTGGTCAGCGACTCTTTGACCTCGTCCCACTCCACCGGGACCGCGGTACGGCCCAGGCCGATGCTGGCGCCGTCGGCCATTGCGGGCCCGCTGGTATAGGCCGGGGTCAACTGGATGAACCTGGCCGCCACCAGATTCGGCGACATGATGATGGCCTTGGCGTCCTGCGGGATCTTCACGTCCTCGGACACCGACATGGTGATCTTCACGTCGGATGGCCGCGGTTGGATTGTGTCGATGGTGCCGACCGGAACACCGAGGACGCGCACCTGATCACCGGGATACAGGCCGACCGCAGAGGTGAAGTAGCCGATGATCTTGCGGTTTTTCGCCTGCGACGAAAGCACATATACGCCACCCACCAGCACCGCGACCAGCGCGATGATGGTGGCGTAGCGCAGCCCCCGGCTGCGGATGATCCGCTGCATCACGGTGACTTCGGCCTGATCACCCAGCGTTCCTGGATCAAGCCGCGCAGGTAGTCCGCGAGGCTGGCAGGCAACTTGCCGGGCTGATAGAAGAAGTCGAACATGGTGGCCAGCAGTGGCGCCGGGATAACGCCGTAGACGTTGACGTTGAATCCGGGGCCAGAACCGACCACCTCGCCCAACTCGGTGGCGTAGGTGGGCAGCCGCTTGAGGGCCTCGCTGATGTAGTCGCGGCGCTCATTGAGGTTGGACAGCACATCGTTGAGCTTGTTCAGCGCCGGACCGAATTCCTTGCGGTTGTCGGCGACGAAGCCGGAGATCTGCGTGGACAGATCCTGGATCCCGGAGATCAGCTGGGCCAGGGCGCCGCGCCGTTCGTCCAGAGCGGCGAATAACTCGTCACCGTCGTCGACGAGTTTGTTCACCTGTTCGGCACGCTGGGACAACACACCGGTGACCGACTTCGCGTGCGCCAGAAGGCTTTGCAGCGCCTCATCGCGGCGGTCCAGAGTGCGAGACAGCGACGTCACGCCGTCCAGCGCACCGCGCAACTCCGGGTTGGCGTCATGCAGCGTGTCGGTCAGCACGTTCAACGCCTTCTCGAACTGCGGCTTGTCCAGGTTGTTGGCGTTCTGACCCAGATCCTCGAGCGCGCCGGCGAGGGTATACGGCGTCGTCGTACGGCTGAGCGGAATGGTGGTGGCCTTACCGCCGCCGGCCGGCGTCACCGAGATGGAGCGCTCACCGAGGATGGTGTCGGTGCGGATCGCGGCCAGCGACTGGTCGCCGACCGCGACATGGCGGTCGACGCTGAAGCTGATCTTGGCGCTGTCGCCGGCCAGCCCCACCGAAGTCACCTTACCGACCTTGAAACCCGAAACGTATACGGCGTTGCCGGGATTGATGCCGCCGGCGTCGGTGAAGTAGGCGTCGTAGATCTTGCCCTGCGGCCAGAACGGTAATCCGGCGTAGCCGAACGCAATGAGCACGACGCACACCACCAGGACCACGCCGAAGATGCCGGTGCGCAGTGGATCGCGCTCACGCCTTGCGTTACTTGGCAAAAGAGCACCTCCCCTTGCTGGGATCCACCTGGCCACCGAGCGGCAGCAGGATGTCGCTACCGGCCGGGCCGTTGATCTTGATCGTCACGGAACAGAAGTAAATGTTGAAGAACGACCCGTAGGCACCCAGGGCGGCCAGCCGCAGATAGTCCTCGCCGAGCTGCTCGACGTCGTTGTTCACCTCGGCCTTGCGGTTGTCCAGCTCGGTGGCCAGCGGGCGGGTGTTCTCCAGGACGCCCTGCAGCGGCCGCCGCGAATTCTTCAGTAGCTGCGTCAAATCCGTCGTCGTTGACGCCAGCGGCGGGATGGCGCCCGCGATGTCGTCTTTGTGCTCGGCCAGCCCGGTGATGAGTTGCTGCAACTGGTCGACGCTGGCCGAGAATTGTGCGCTGCGTTGGTCCACGGTGGTCAGCACCGTGTTGAGGTTGTTGATCACGTCGCCGATGAGCTGGTCACGCTGGCCCAGCGCGGAGGAGAACGCGCTGGTGTCGGCCAGCACGTTCGACAACGCCCCGCCCTGGCCCTGCAGCAATTGGATGACCGCGCTGCTGATGGTGTTGACCTTGTCGGCGTCAAGACCCTTGAGTACCGGTCGCAGCCCGCCCAACAGGGCATCGAGGTCCAATGCGGGCTGGGTGTGTTGGCTGTTAATCGTCGCGCCGGCCGGTAGCTTTCGCAGCTCTCCGGGGCCCGACGTGATCTCCAAATAGCGGTCGCCGACCAGGTTTTCGTAGCGGATCACCGCGCGCGTGGAGGAATAGAGCGTATAGCGCCTGTCGACTCCGAACTTCACGTCGATGGTGTTGTCGGGGTTGAGCTTGATGCCGGACACCGCACCGACCGGCACCCCGGCGATGCGCACCTTCTGGCCGGACTTCAGCCGTGATACGTCGGTAAACGTTGCGTGGTAAGTGCTTTCGGGACCGAACCGGAAGTCGCCGAAGACCACCACCAGCGCCGCCGACACCAACACCATGGCCACGGCGAAGATGCTGACCTTGATCATCATCTCGCGGTGCGACGGCATCCCGGAGCTTTCCATCAGAAGTCGTCCCGTTCCGCGAAGGCGCCGTGGAACAAGAATTGCAACGTGGAGGGTGCGTCGAACTGCAGTTCGGTGAACGGCTCGTACGGGATGTTGGCGTTGTCGGTCACCAGGAACGGCGCCCGGTAGAACGAACCGCCGGTCTGCTTGGTCGGAATGTCGGGCAACCCGCGACAGTTTGGGCCGCCGGAGGCGTTGACGATCGGCAGCGACTCCGGATAGGTGTAGGACGGCGCGCCCAGCACGAAGCTCGACGACGTGAACAAACCGGCCTTGCGGACACCGAGCAGCGGCGCGAATTCCTTGATACCGCGCTCGATACCGGCGAACAGGCAGCCGAATTCCGGTGAGTAGTCGGCGGCCACCTTGAGCGGGGCCCGTAGCCGGTTGATGGTGGCGATGAAGTCCTGCTCGGCTGGCGCCAGCGTGTCATAGGCGTTGTTGGACAGGCCGATCGTGGCCAGCAGCGTGTCGTTGAGGTTATTCTGCTGGTCTACGACGGTCTTGTTGATCGTCGGCAGGTTGGCGATCACGGTGGTCAGGTCCGGGGCGGCGTCGGCGTAGGTGTTGGCAACCACCGCGGCCTTGCGGAAGTCCTCCTGCAGCGCCGGCAGCTTCGGGTTTGCCTGGCGCGTCAGCGTGTTCAAGCCGGTCAGGATGCCGCCCAGGTCGTCGCCGTGGCCGCGCAGCCCCTCCGCGAAGGCGCTCAGGGTCCCGTTGAGTTCGACGGGATCGACCTTGTGCAGCAGGTCGATCAACGACTGGAACAAGGTGTTGACTTCCAGCTGCACCGAAGACGCCGCGACATGGGCATTCGGACGCAGAGACGTTGGCGAAGGCGCTTGGGGGGTAATGAATTCCACGGCCTTGGCGCCGAAGATGGTGTTACCCGCGATGTGCACCGTCGCGTTGGACGGGATGAAATGCATGGCGTCGCTGTTGATGCCGAGTGTCAGTCGCGCTTGGTCGCCGGAATAGTCGATGGTTTCGACTTTGCCGATCTGGATACCCCGGTACTTGACCTTGGCGCCCTCCTCCATCACCAGCCCGGCCCGGGGCGCCGACACCGTGACGTTGTCGATCGGCGCAAAGGCCGCTGTGTAGAAAAGGTAAGTCAGCACAGCGGAAGCCACCAGCAGGCTGGCAAGCACTGCTGCTGCCAGCCGGACGGTGGTGCGTCGCGATCCTGTGTCTGCCATGTCCCTTTTAAGCGGTCCTCTTATCCGGAGAGGTTGAAGTTACCGGACGCCCCGTAGACAGCGAGCGAGATGAACAGGGTGATGACGACCACGACGATCAGCGAGGTCCGCACGGCCTGCCCCACCGCGATGCCAACGCCGACCGGACCGCCGTGGGCGTTGTAGCCGTAATAGGTGTGAACCAGCATCACCGCGATGGACATCACAATGGCCTGCAGGAACGACCACAAAAGGTCCGACGGAATCAAAAATGTATTGAAGTAGTGGTCGTAGAGGCCTTTTGACTGCCCGTTGATGTACACCGTGGTGAACCGGGCGGCGAAGAAGGCGGCCAGCACCGACAGCGAGTACAGCGGGATGATCGCGATCAGGCCGGCGATCAGGCGGGTTGATACCAGGTAGGACACCGAGTGCACCGCCATGCATTCGACGGCGTCGATCTCCTCGGATACCCGCATAGCCCCCAGTTGGGCGGTGGCGCCGGCGCCAATGGTGGCCGCCAGCGCGATACCCGCGATCACCGGCGCGACAACCCGGACGTTCAAAAATGCCGACAAGAACCCGGTCAGCGCCTCGATACCGATGTTGCCCAGCGACGAATACCCCTGCACGGCAATGACACCGCCGGAGGCCAGGGTAAGGAACGCCGCCACACCGACCGTGCCGCCGATCATGACGAGAGCGCCCGCGCCCATCGTCATCTCGGCGATCAGGCGAACCGTCTCCTTGTGGTAGCGGGTGAGCGCGTTGGGGACGTAGCGCATGGTCTGCCCGTAGAACAGCGCTTGTTCGCCGAAGTCGTCGACCGGCTCCTGCAGCCGGGAAACGAGCCTTCGAAATCGCAGCGTGGCGTCGTAACTCATCGCGTGCTCACCCGTCCCATCACTTCGCCGAGATTCGCACGCCGATGGCCGTCATCACCACGTTGATCACGAACAGGCAGATGAAGGCGTAGACGACGGTCTCGTTGACCGCGTTACCGACGCCCTTGGGGCCGCCCTTGACGGTCAGGCCGCGGTAGCAGCCCACCATGCCGGCCATCACGCCGAACAGCAGCGCTTTGACCTCGGCCAGAACCAGCTCGCGCAGCCCGGTCAGCACGGTTAGCCCGTTGATGAACGCGCCGGGGTTCACCCCTTGCAGAAACACGGAGAAGACGTAACCGCCGGAAAGACCGATGGCGCATACCAATCCATTGAGCAGCAGGGCCACCACGGTGGATGCCAGCACGCGCGGCACCACGAGCCGCTGGATCGGGTCGATGCCGAGCACCCGCATCGCGTCGATCTCCTCGCGGATGGTGCGGGCGCCGAGGTCGGCGCAGATCGCGGTGGCGCCCGCGCCGGCCACGACGAGCACGGTCACCACTGGACCCAGCTGAGTAATGGTGCCGAAGGCCGTGCCGGCGCCGGACAGGTCAGCGGCGCCGATCTCGTGCAGCAGGATGTTGAGAGTGAAGGCCACCAGCACCGTGAACGGTATGGACACCAGCAGCGTCGGGACCAGCGAGACGCGCGCGATCATCCACGTCTGATCGAGAAATTCACCGAATTGAAACGGCCGGCGAAACGCCGCCCGGCCGGTGTCCATCATCATCTCGAAAAATCCGCCGACGGCGCGGGCGGGGACCGCAAGTTGCTCCCTCAACGCGGTTCCCCCCTCGGTTTGGTCTCGGCGAAGTCTATGTCTGGCCTTTGCATCGTCTACGGTCGCACGCGGCTCGCTGTGAGCCGGATCATATTAACCCAGAACAACTTCACCATGTCAATGAACAGCACTTCGTTATCCAAACCGTTAATTGGCAGGTCAGAAGCACTTGTCACGTGGAAAACTGACACACGTTCTACCTGGCGATTTCCCCCGATCAGCCAGCCGTTTGCGGCTATTGCTCCATTAGTGCGCCGGCCGAAAAATTGTGCTCAGGATCACGGCCAGCAAAGTAATCCTGAAGCGTCGAGCTCAGTTGTTCAGGGTCCCAAGCGGCACCGTCGGCGCTGAATTTGCGCTCTACGGTGGGCGCAGCGACCAATGTCACCTGTGGACCGTAGACGATGAACACCTGACCGTTCACCTCGGCGGCTGCCGGCGAGGACAGAAACTTGACCAGACTGACGACATGGTCGGGCGACAACGGGTCGACGCCGCCCGCGTCGACCTCCGGTGCGTCGCCGAAGACGCCGGCCGTCATCGCGGTGCGCGCGCGGGGACAGATGGCGTTGGCGCAGACCCCGTAGCGGCCCAGCGCCCGGGCCGCCGTCAGGGTGAGCGAGATGATGCCCGCCTTGGCGGCGCCGTAGTTCGCCTGCCCGACCGGGCCGACCAGGCCGGCCTCCGACGCGGTGTTGACGATGCGTCCGAAGATCTGGCCGCCGGCGTCCTTGGCCTTGGTGCGCCAGTAGGCGGCCGCGTTGCGGGTCAGCAGGAAGTGACCGCGCAGGTGCACGGCGATGACGAGATCCCACTCCTCGTCGGACATGTTGAACAGCATCCGGTCGCGGGTGATCCCGGCGTTGTTGATCACGATGTCGAGCCCACCCAGAGAGTCGGCCTGAGCAACCAGTTCGTCGGCGGTGGCGCGTTCGCTGATGTCGCCCGCCACGGCAACGGCCTTGGAACCGGCGGAGTTGATTTCATCGATGACGTCGGAGGCATCCAAGGCGGCGGCGATGTCGTTGACGACGACGGTTGCGCCCTGGTGGGCCAGGCCGAGCGCCTCAGCGCGTCCCAGGCCCGCGGCCGCACCGGTGACCACCGCGACCTTTCCGGAGAGATCGGTCGCGTTCGTGCTGCTAGTCAATTTATGAATACCTCTAGTTTTAGTTGACGCGCTGTGGGCTGGGTCAGTCGCCGCGGCTGAGCGCGGCGCGCGGGCACTCGGCGATTGCCTGCTCGGCCAACTGTTCCTGTTCGGCGGGAATCGGATCAAGCTTCACCACGGCGTAGTCTTCGTCGTCCAGGTCGAAGATATCTGGGGCGATTCCCAAGCACACTGCATTGCCTTCACACCGGTCACGGTCCACGATCACCCGCACAGCATCCTCCTTGAACCTGGCCCTTCACCGCAGGACTCTCCTCATCAGTATGTAGGTCCACCATAAGGCCCTGACACCGCTGTGGAAACGGTCGCTGGATTCCCAGACTAGAACGTGTTACAACCGGGAAGACGAACGGGTAGCCGTTGGTCGAGCTGCAGACTGTGACGAGGCTGGTTACTCCGAACGTCGTTAACTTTCAAGGACGGCCGAAATGCGCATCAGTTACACCCCGGAACAAGAGGAGCTGCGTCGCGAGCTGCGGTCGTACTTCACCAACCTGATGACCCCCGAGCGTCGCGAGGCGTTGACCTCGTCGGGCGGCGGCGAGGTCGGGACTGGCACCGCCTATCGCGACACCGTCGCGCAGATGGGCAAGGACGGGTGGCTCACCCTGAACTGGCCCGAGGAGTACGGCGGCCAGGACCGCTCCCCGATGGACTCGCTGATCTTCACCGACGAGGCCGCCATCGCGGGCGTACCGGTGCCGTTCCTGACGATCAACAGCGTGGCGCCGACCATCATGGCGTTCGGCACCGAGGAGCAGAAGAAGTTCTTCCTGCCGAAGATCGCGGCCGGCGAATTGCACTTCTCCATCGGCTACTCCGAGCCCGGCGCGGGCACCGACCTGGCCAATCTGCGCACCACCGCGGTGCGCGACGGCGACGACTACGTGATCAACGGCCAAAAGATGTGGACCAGCCTGATCGCCTATGCGGACTGGGTGTGGCTGGCGGTGCGCACCAACCCCGAGGCCAAAAAGCACCGCGGCATCTCGATGCTGACCGTGCCGACGACCGCCGAAGGTTTCTCCTGGACGCCGGTGCACACCATGGCCGGTGTGGACACCAGCGCCACCTACTACTCCGACGTGCGCGTTCCGGTGACCAACCTGATCGGCGAGGAGAACGGCGGCTGGAAGCTGGTGACCAACCAGCTCAACCACGAGCGGGTCGCGCTCGTCTCACCGCAGCCGATCTTTTTGGCCCTGCGCGAGGTTCGCGAATGGGCGCAAAACACCAAGGACGCCGGTGGGGCACGGTTGATCGACTCGGAGTGGGTGCAGATCAACCTGGCCCGGGTGCACGCCAAAGCCGAAGTTCTCAAGCTGATCAACTGGGAACTGGCCTCGGCGGCAACCGAAGCCCTGTCACCCGCGGATGCGTCGGCGGCCAAGGTGTACGGCACCGAGCTGGCTACCGAGGCCTACCGGCTGCTGATGGAAGTGCTGGGTACCGCGGCGACAGTGCGGCAGAATTCGCCGGGCTCGTTGCTGCGCGGCCGCGTCGAGCGGATGCACCGGGCCTGCCTGATCCTGACCTTCGGCGGCGGCACCAACGAAGTGCAGCGCGACATCATCGGCATGGTCGCCCTGGGCCTGCCCCGAAACCGCTGAGCCGCTACTCATTAGAAGGACGGACGTTCATGGATTTCACCACCACCGAAGCGGCGCACGACCTCGGCAACCTGGTCGACACCATCGTGGACTCGATATGCACCCCCGAACACCAGCGTGAGCTCGACGGGCTCGATCAGCGCTTCGACCGCGACCTGTGGCGAAAACTGGTCGACGCCGGCATCCTGTCCAGCGCGTCGGCGTCATCGCTGGGCGGGGACGGCTTCGGTGCGCTCGAGCAGATCGCGATCTTGGTTGCGCTGGGCCACCAGCTGGCCGCGGTGCCGTATCTGGAATCCGTGGTACTGGGCGCCGGCGCGCTGGCCCGATTCGGTTCCGAAGAGCTGCAACAAAGCTGGGGCGTTCCGGCGGTCAACGGCGACAAGACCCTGACCGTCGCCCTCGACGGCGAAATGGGCGAGGGCCCGGTGCGGGCGGCCGGCTCCGGCGCCGGCTACCGGCTGACCGGTACCCGTACCCAGGTCGGCTTCGGACCGGTGGCCGACGCGTTCCTGGTTCCCGCTGAAACAGATTCCGGCACTGCGGTTTTCCTGGTCGCCGCCGACGACCCGGGCGTCACCGTGACCGCACTGGAAACCACCGGCCTGGGCAGCGTCGGGCACCTCGCACTGGATGGAACCGAGGTGGACGACAGCCGCAAGGTCGGCGGCGCCGAGGTTGTGACGTGGCTCGGCACGCTTGGCACCTTGGGCCGCAGCGCGTTCCAGCTCGGGGTGCT
>NZ_LZKU01000033.1 GCF_001672975.1 Mycobacterium sp. 1465703.0 | reverse complement strand
GTTCACGAAGTTCGGGCTGCCCAGTTCGCTGTCCGCGGATACCAAGAAGGTTCGTACATGACGAATTCCGCCGTTGCCCAGGTCACGCCCGTGCCGGGCAAGCCGGTACTGCTACTGAGCGCGTTTGACCTCGCCGACCTGGGCTATGCCGTCGAGGAATTCTTCGTCTCCGCCACGGCGTCCTCCTACACCGCATCGACCGAGCTGGGCCCCGACGGCCGCTGGGACGTAACGCCAAGCGGCTCAGCCGAATACACCACTCGCATCGTGGTGTTGACGCCCTCGGATCCGGCACGGTTCAACGGGACCGTGCTTGTCGAATGGCTCAACGTGAGCGGTGGCATAGACGCCCCGGCGGTGTGGATGATGGCGCACCGCGAAATCGTGCGGTCCGGTTACGCTTACGTCGCGGTCTCGGCCCAGCGGGTGGGAGTCGAGGGCGGCGAAAGCATGCTGGCCCATGACATGTCACTGAAAAGCCAGGCCCCACAACGCTACGCGTCCCTGCACCACCCGGGCGATGCCTACTGCTACGACATCTTTTCTCAGATCGGCGAGCTTCTCAAAAGCGATGGCCGCGGTGCCATCTTGCGAGACCTACCTGCGCAGCGCGTCATCGCGCTCGGCGAATCGCAATCCGCGATGTTCCTCACCACCTACATCAACGCGGTCGATCCGCTGGCCCGCAGCTACGACGGCTTCCTGGTCCATTCCCGGTTCGGTCAAGCCGCCTCGCTGAACGGCACCTCGATCTTCGCCGAATCAGCTGCATCGCAGCCGGTTACGTTCCGTCCGGATCTACGCGCGCCGGTGCTGACGGTCATCACCGAGACCGACGTTTTCAGCGATCTGCGCACCGGCTACTACTTCGCCAGGCAGCCCGACAACGACCGGCTGCGAGTCTGGGAGATCGCCGGTGCCGCCCACGCCGACAACTACACGATCCAGGTGGCGTTCCTCGACAGCGGCTCGGCCCCGCTCGAGACCATCGTGGCCGGCTACCGGCCGACCAACATGCTGATGGGTCAGCAACTGACGCACAACATCAACTTCGGCCCGCAGCACCACTACGTCGTGCAGGCGGCGTTGGCGGCGCTAAACACCTGGGTCGGCACCGGCGAGGCGCCGCCCAGTGCGGATCCGTTGCAGGCCCGCGAAAGCGCTGGGCCGCAACCTGTTTTGGATGACAACGGCCTGGCCCGGGGCGGCGTCAGGACCCCGTGGGTGGACGTGCCGATCGCCAAGACATCGGGACTGGGTGGCGAACAGAACATCATGTCGGCGATCTTCGGCTCCGGAGAACTCTTCGACGCCGCCACAATACGTCGGCTCTATCCGGGTGGAAGCACCGAGTACCTGGAAAGGTTTACCGCGGCCCTGGACGCATCGATCGGCTCGGGGTTCATCCTGCCGGCCGACCGTGCCGAGATTCTTCAGCTCGCGGCCGCAACGTATCCCGGCGAGCAGTCTTAGGTCCGATTGCCCGGATCCTCACTCGCGCCGTTCCGGCGCTCGCCGTCGCCGGGCTAGAACAGCCGGCTGTCCGGCGACGGCCCCGGCACCGCACGGACCAGACCGGTTCCGGTGATCAGCGGCAGATCCAGCGCGGACAGCAGGCCCGGCGGGGCCGCGCACACCGCGGGGATGGCGTTGACCATCCGTGACGACCCGGCGATGCGGGCGCCCAGGTCGTGGTCGGCGTCTTCAGCCATCTCGAATTCGCAGCGCATGCTCGGGGAGCCCTCGATCTCCACGCGATACAGTCCACGGCCGGACGCCAACCCGTAGCCGAGGTCCTTCGGCGGAATGGAGATGCGCGGTTGCGGCCAGTCCGGGGCGAGGTCGTCGCGCATCCGCGTCACGTGGTCGAGGACGAATGTTGGCTTCCCGTCGACGTAACCGGTGAGCGTCGAACGCATCGCCGCGATGGTTCCCGCGGCGATGTGGCCGGTCGGGGTGTCGAAGGACTCGGTGGCCGGGACGCGCTCGTTGCTCTCCTCGATGTTGTCGATCTTGACGCCCAGCCCGGCGGCCAACTGGTGCAGCACCGGCCCCCAACCGAAGGTGAAGATCCCGGGCTGGGCGGCAAACGCCGGGTAATCGGGCTGCTGTCCGAATCCGAGGATCTCATACACGGCGGAGCGGTCCGGGTAGGTCGCGTAGTTGAACATCTCGGTCACCCGCACCGATTCGATCACCCGAGAAACGCCGGTAAGGACAAGCGGCAGAGCGTCATTGGCGAATCCGGAGTCGATGCCGGTGGTGAAGAACGACACGCCGCCGTCGAGCGCGGCCTGTCGCAGCGGATCGGTGAAGGCGGCGCGCTCCGGTTCTGGGGCGTCGGGAAAGACCAGCGGCACCACCGAACACGACACCACGTTCTTTCCGGCCCGCAGGATCGACACCATGTCCGCGACGGCCTCCAGCGGACGCAGGTTGGCCCCGGCGGCGTACACCACCACATCGGCGTCGCCGCCCAGCATGGCCGCCGGGTCCTGGGTGGCCACCACGCCGACCGGCGCGATGCCACACAACTCTCCGGCGTCGCGGCCGGCTTTCGCGTCGCTGTGCACGACGACGTCGACCAGTTGCAGCGCCGGGTGGTCGATCACCCCGCGCAGGGCGACCACACCCATCGAACCCGGCCCCCAGACTCCCACCTTGAACACGACTATCTCCTATTATTAGGACGCATATCCTTGTATTTTGGACGGATCGTAGGGAGGTGGTGGTGGCTACGTCAACGGCTCAGCCGCGCGGCGAACCAAGCGTCAAATCCCCGCCCACCGCGCGGGTCATGGACATCCTTGCCGCCCTGGCGAATTCACAATCTGGCCTGACCTCCGCCGAACTCGCAAAAAGCTGCGCGATCAGCACCTCGACCTGTGCCCTGGTGCTGGGCGAGCTGGAACGGCGGGCCTGGGTGACGCGACGTGGAGATCGCCGCTATGTGCTGGGCAGCGGATTGTTCGGACTGGTGCACGGGCTGCGGGAGCAGTTTCCGCTGCTGGACCGTGGACGTGACGCGCTGCGCTTTTTGCACGATACCCTGGGCGCGGGCTGCTCCATGTCGAAGATCGGCAACCGGCATCTGACCACCGTCGACGCGGTCGGCCACCGCACCGACGGCGAGCACGCGGTGGGTCAGCGCTTCCCCATCGACCCGCCGTTTGGCCTGGTCGCCATGGCCTGGCGCGACGACGACTTCGTCCAAGCGTGGTTGCACCGGGTGACGCCCCGGCTCACTCGCACCGAAATCGCCGAGCATCAGCGGGTACTCGCCGATATCCGTGCCCGCGGCTATGGCGCGTGGCGGTTCGACGACACCCACCGGTCGCTGCACACGCGACTGGCCGACGTGCTGGCCTCGCTGGAGCCGACGGCCCAGGTAACCCGCCAGCTCACCACGCTGATGACGATGGTGACTCTGCGTTCGGTCACGGACGTACTTGAATCCGATTTGCCCACAGCAGAATTCGTTGTCCTACCAATATTCGCCCGCGATGGCCAGCCCGAGTACCAAATCGAGATCCACCTGGGTCATCCCACCGGGTTGACCTTGCCGGAGCTCGACTCCGCGCTTCGACACGCCCAACGGCTGCTCACCGCCGCGGTGGCGTGACCGACCGAAGATTAGGCTGGGGCGATGTCCGCCATCACGGAGATCAGGAGTGCGGCAGACCGGGCCGTCACTCGCACCCCATGGCTGACCTCCCGGCACTCTTTCTCGTTCGGAGACCATTACAACCCGGACAACACCCACTTCGGGCTGCTGCTGGTGAACAACGACGACATCGTCTCCCCGGGAACGGGTTTCGATACCCACCCACACCGGGACATGGAAATAGTGACCTGGGTGCTACGCGGCGAACTGTCACATCAAGACTCGGCCGGCAATCGCGGAGTGATCTATCCCGGTCTGGCGCAACGCATGTCGGCCGGCAGCGGGATCCTGCACTCGGAGCGCAACGACTCCCCCAGCGAGCCGGTTCATTTCGTGCAGATGTGGGTGGTGCCCGACGAGGCCGGTGTCCGGCCGAGCTACCAACAGCACGAGATCGACGCGAAGCTGTTAGCGGGCGATCTTGTGACGATCGCCTCAGGGATGCCCACCCATGACGCCGCGATCTCCCTGCACAACCGCAACGCCGCGCTGCATGGCACTCGACTACAGGCCGGTGCGTCGGTGGATCTGCCGCGCGCGCCCTACCTGCACCTTTTCCTCGCAAAGGGCCGCATCGGTGTGGAAGGAATCGGTGTGGTGCACGAGGGTGATGCGGTGCGGTTCAGCGACGCCGACGGCCGGCGCGTGACCGCGAGCGAGCCATCGGAACTGTTGATCTGGGAGATGCACGCCACGCTGGGTGACTGAGGCCATAGAGGCCGGCCGCCGAAGCCCATAGAGTGGGCACGACAGACAGGAGTCGGCATGCCTCACTCGCATCCGCAGCACGCGGCGCCCAACCCCAACCGGAACATCAAAGCGATCCGCACCGTGCGGTTCTGGGCGGCGCCCCTGGTCATCACGCTGGCGCTAATGTCGGCGTTGTGCGCGCTGTATCTGGGCGGCATCTTGAACCCGTCGACGAATCTGCGCCATTTCCCCATCGCAGTCGTGAACGAGGACGCCGGTCCCGGGGGTGCACAGATCGTCGACCGGCTGGTCAATGGGTTGGACAAGAACAAGTTCGACGTGCGGGTGCTTTCCCGCGGCGAGGCTAGGCACCAGATGGATACCGGCCGGGTGTACGGCCAGGTGCGCATACCGCCGAGCTTCTCATCGAGGTTGCGCGACTTCGCGACCAGCGCCGTGTTGCCCGCCCGCGCGGAGCGGCCGTCGATCACCGTCTCCACTAACCCGAGGGCCGGCACGCTCGGCGCGAGCATCGCCGGCCAGACCCTCAATACGGCGATGGGGATGGCGAATGGTGTAGCGGGGCAACGGGTTATGGCCGAAGTGGCCGCGCAGACCGGCGGTGCACCGTTGGCCGGGGCGGCCCAGGTGGGTCTGAGTGCCCCCATCGACATCCAGTCAAACGTCTACAACCCGCTGCCGAACGGCACCGGCAATGGCCTGTCGGCGTTTTATTACGCGCTTTTGTTGCTGCTGGCCGGATTCACCGGAAGCATCGTGGTCAGCACTCTGGTGGACGCGCTGCTCGGTTATGTGCCAGCCGAATTCGGCCCGGTGTACCGGTTCGCCGAGCAGGTCAGGATCTCCCGATTTCAGACACTGCTGTTGAAGTGGGCCATGATGGTGCTGCTGGGTTTGCTGACTTCGGCGGTGTATCTGGCGATCGCCAACGGGCTGGGCATGCCCATCGATCACAGCTGGCAACTCTGGGCGTTCGGCGTCTTGGCGATCGCCGCGGTGGGCATCACGTCCAGTTCGTTGCTCTCGGTGCTGGGCACCGCGGGAATGCTGGTCAGCATGTTGATCTTCGTGATCCTCGGGTTGCCGTCGGCCGGCGCCACGGTGCCACTGGAGGCGACGCCGTCCTTCTTCCGCTGGCTGGCCGAATTCGAACCGATGCACCAGGTCTTCCTGGGCACGCGGTCGCTGCTGTACTTCGGCGGTCACGGCGATGCGGGCCTGACGCAGGCGCTGACCATGACGACGCTCGGTCTTGTCATCGGCCTGCTGCTCGGTGGCATCGTCACCCACCTCTACGACCGCAAGGGCTTTCACCGAATTCCGGGTGCGGTCGAATTGGCGATCGCCCAGGAACACCAGGCGCAACACCAAGCCCGCCGCGGCAAGCGCACGGAACCGGCCGAGACCCAACCCGCCGGCACCGAATCCGCCGCCGGCGAACCCGCGGCCGGCGAGACGGCAAGCGAGACTGCCAGCAGCGACAGCGCCGGCGCTAAGAGCGAAAGTTCAAGCGAGCAAGCGTAATTCGGGCGTAGCCGTCCCGTCACCACGCTGTTATTTTTGTTGACAGTGTGACTTATGAGGCTGATGATGTTTAGGTTGCATCCAGTTCAGGGCGGAGAGGGCTATCGTGCTGACCCGACGCTCCAGTCTCCGCCGGCTCGCGGCAGGCTGCACCGCCCTCGTCGCCTGCTTCACCCTGGCGATCACTTCCGGACAGCCACTCGCCCGGGCCGCCGACGGTCGCGATCTGCTCGCCAATGCCATCGGCAGCACCCGGGGCTCCTACCTGGTGTACAACTTCGGTCCCAGCCATCCCGCGCCGATGCTCAACGCCGGCGGCAACTGGTATGAGATGAACAACGGCGGCCATCTGATGATCATCAAGAACGCGGCGGGCCGCCTGTCGCCTCACCTGCTGGTCGATACCCACCGGGGCGATCAGGCCCGTTGCGAGAACAACCCCGGCGCCCGGACCGGCGAGGGACTGTGGCAGGCCTCCGAGCTCTACGCGCCGCTACAGGCGTGGCAGCGGATGGGCCAGCCGACCATCGCGATCAACGCGAACTTCTTTGACGTCCGCGGACAAAAGGCCGGCTCGTGGCGCCAAACCGGTTGCAGCTCACCGCTGGGCGCCTTCGTGGACAACACCCAGGGTCAGGGCCGCGCCAACCAGGCCGTCACGGGCACCGTCGCCTATCCCGGTAAGCAGGGCCTGTCCGGCGGGGGTGAAAGCTGGAGCGCGCTGTCGACGATGATCCTGCCGTCCGGTGGTGCGCCGTATGTGGTGTGGCCCAGAACAAAGAGCGACTATGACGCCGCCACTCCGGTGGTCGCCGACCTGCTCAACAAGGACGAGAAGTTCGTCGCGGTGTCGGGCATCGGACTGTTGGCACCCGGCAACACCGGCCAGTTGCACGACGGCGGACCCAGCGCGGCGCGAACCGCCCTGGCCTACTCCAGGCAAAAGGACGAGATGTACATCTTCGAGGGCGGCAACTACACCCCGGACAACATGCAGGACCTGTTCCGCGGCCTGGGCAGTGATAACGCCGTGCTGCTCGACGGCGGCGGCTCGTCGGCGATCGTGTTGCGCCGCGACACCGGGGGCATGTGGGCCGGCGCGGGATCCCCGAGAGGCTCGTGCGACACCCGGCAGGTGCTATGTGATTCGCACGAGCGAGCGCTGCCCAGCTGGCTGGCCTTCAACTAGCCACGGCCGCAGCAGCTTTCGTCGACGACGGCGGACCGAACCGGAAAATCATCAGGCTCGTCGCTATCACCGCCGCGGTGACCACGAACACCGGCGCGATCACGTATCTGGACATGGTCGCGCCGCAGAAGGCGCCGGCGCACATGGTGGCGACCACGCCGATACGCAACTTCTGGCGGTCGCCGGTGCCGCCGGCCAGGTGGCTGTCTAGACCGAAGCTGACGATCGTCGAGGTCAGCACCGTGGTGGAGAGCTCTTGAATGCCGAACTGGCGCGCACTCGAGTGTTGCAGGCCGAACGTCACCGCGAGGATCCCGATCATGATGAACTTGGAGTTCCCTTGGTAGCGCAGCACTCCGGTGCCCGCCAGGATGGCCAACGCCACCAACAGAACTATTTCGGTCGTCAGCACCGTGGTGATCCAGGTACGCGTCCGAGGGCCGAAATGGCGTGACAGCCGGCCGCTGACGATCGTGGTGCAGATGAAGGTCGGAAGGGCCACCACGACGGCGTTCAGGTCGATGACGGTTCGCGGGGCCAGCCAGAATCCGAGAAAGATCACGTTACCGGTCATATTGGCGACGAACACGTGGCCGAGCACCAAGATGCTGATCGAGTCGGCCAATCCGGTCGCGAAGGTCAGCAACAGCAACGCTGCGACGGTCCATCGCTCGGATACCGGTGACGTGACAGCCATGCGGTGCAGTATATTTCGGCACCGCCGGCTGCGGCCGCTAAACTTTCGGCGTCAAATCCAGCGAGGTGATCGTCGTCATCCTGGTCACCAGCCAACGGTTGTTCGAACGTTTTAAGAACAACCGGTACGACAGGTATTTCAGCGACGGGACGTTTTTGGTCAGCGGGCTGGTGGACGTCGTGTTGGTGTAGACGATGACCACGGCGTTGGAGTCGTCGAGCGTTTCCACCGCCGCGCCGGTGACTTCGGTGCTGTTGGTGATCTTGGCCTGCTTGTTCGGGGCCACGATCGCGTCGACGAATTTGCGGTACTGCGCCTCGAAATCGCCACTCAGATAGCGGGATGCGCGGTCCGCGAGGGTGTCCATGTTCTCCGGTGTGTACGTCCACAACGTCGTGATCGCGCTGGCGGCGGTGCGTGCCACCTTGATTTTCGTTGCGGCGGTGGCCCGATCGGCCAGATACGGCTGCATCATCGCGCCGGCGAATGCGGCGGAACCGACGAACAGCACGGCGGCGATGATGGCGACGATGGCCCAGGCCTTGCCGGCCCGGCGCCGTTTCCGCGCGCCATCGCCCGCCGGTGTCTCCCCGTCCTCGTCCGTCGTCTCGCTGTCGGCATTGCCCGGCTCGGCCGCGACATCGTCGTCGCCGTCGGATTCTGTTGGCGCATCGAGATTCTCATCACGCCGCTCCGGACCGTCGCCCGCGACCGCACCAGTCTCGGTGACGGCTGGGTTCTGCTCGGCGGTCAAATCACCTGCTGCAGGCTGCTGATCTTCCACTGGTTCCCTTCCTGCGTCGCGGTTGCCGCCCAACGATTGGTGTTCTGCACTACTTGTTTTTCATCCGGCGACTTGGTGGTGATTGCGGTGGCCACCATGACATTGGCGCTGCCGTCGTCATTCCATCGCTCCAGGCCGGCATCGAGGACGTTCCCGGTGGCCGGTTCGGCGCGGGCGACCTGCAACAGGATCTCGTTGGCGTTCTTCTGATACTGCTTGGCGAAGTCGCCCGTTGCCTCGGCAAGTACCCGGTTCACGTAGTCGTTGGCGTGAAAGGGATCGATGGAGGTGAACTGCGTCATGAAGCCGGTCACGTAGCTGAGCACTTCACGGTCCTTCGACGCGGCGCGCGCCCGGGATTGATGCGATCCGAGCATCAGCGTGCAGACCGTGATCGCCGCCACCATCAGCACCGCGGCGACCGTGCCGGCCAACGGAAGCAGCCACCGCCGCTCGCCATCGACCGGGCGCGCTACGAGCAATGGCCGCTCGCCGGGCACAAACCTGCGGCGCGGACTCATTTCCCGCTCCCAGGCTGTTTCGGTTTGGTCAGTACGGTGAGATCGTCGACGCGCCAAGCATTCCCGCTGGCTTTGGCGAAGCTCACCCGAACGGTGGCGCTGATGTAGCGCACCTCGGGCGCCGCCCCGCGCCTGCCCTGCATGAACAGCAACATCGTCGCGCGATCCGGGCCCGCCGATTCGATCGAACTGTTGGTGACCCAGTACTCGTTGATGACCGGATTGCCCTTCTGCACCACGTCCTGTTGGGCCGACAGTTGGGGTCGATACTTCTCGGTCGCCAACGACAGCGCCCGGGCGAAGTCGTCATGCAGGGATTTGGGGTCGTAAGTCAGCATCTGGGCAACGATCTTGGGCCCCTGCGTCGCAATCTGGGTGCGGGTCTGATCGCTCGCCCGGTCCGGCGAGTACGCCCCGAAGAAACTGATCGCGGCTCCCGCCACGCTGAGAACTGCTGCGCTGAGCACCGCGACCGTGGTCCAGCGCCGGATGTGGGCGGGTGACTTGGCCGGTTCCAGGCGGCGCACCTCGGTGCGCGCCAGCATGTCGGCGAAGGTACGGCGGCGTGAATCCCACAGCGGCCAAAGCCATCCCACGATTGATACGGTGTCCAACAGGTGTGCCACGTCGCGGAGCAGCAAGGTCCACGGTCCCGGGGCCTCACCGGTCCGGCGTGTCACGGCGGCGCCGGCCAGAGCGCGGCCCAGGCTCCAGCCGGTGACCACCGGCAGCAGCAACCGGTTGACCAACACCAGCAGGGTGACGACGCCGAGCACGGAAATGCCCAGCCACCACCACACGCCGTGGACCGGCACGGTACACAGCACCAACGCCATCGTGGTGATGACGCCCAGGCCCGCCAGCACGTCGACAGCGAATGCGCTGACGCGAAGATGCCAGGGCACCAAGGCATCTCGCGGAGATTCCGGGATTGCCGTGGGGGCAGTCGGTTCGACCACCACCGTCACTTCGTCACCTGGTCGAGCTTGGAAATTTTGTAGTGCCCTTCCGCGAGGGCCATTTTCACGCGCAGCCGGTAGCCGGCTTCGTTCTGGTTCTGGTCGCTGGCCACCTTGACCCGAAGCGCGACGAGGATGTCGATCGAACCGTCGCGGTTGTTGCGCTCGACCGCTGCCCGCACATCGGACACCTGAACGTGGATGTTCGCGGCCTGATACGCCTGAACGAGCATGCTGGTGTACAGCAGCGCCTGCGAGCGGAACACCTCCGTGCCGCAGTCGATGATCTTCTGCTCACTCTGGTTCATTGCGTTGGTGTCCGGCGCCTGGGTCGCCGCGACGCACTCCACCGCTGCCTTCAGCGCGGCGGCGTTGTTGCGGGCGATCTGCTGGCTTTCGTGGTGGTAGTGCAACGCGAGGTAGCCGCCCGCCCCGATGCCGGCGGCGCACAGCGCCAGCACCGCGGCGATGGCGGCGAACCACCCGCGACCCACCCGGGACGGACCGCGTTCCGCGGCCGGCCTTCCGGATTCCGATTCCGCCCCGGCAGCGCCGTCGGACTCGGACTGCTGGGTGTCGACGTCGGCAATATCGTCGGTGGATTCCACCGGGTCCGCGGAGGCATCCTGCGGACCGGTGTGCTCGGCTCCGTTCCCGGGTGCCGTCGAATCCTCGTTCTCGTCCTGCGTGGTCAACGAATCGTCCGTGTCGATGGGGTTCAGCCGGCTGGTGCCAGCATCTCCTTCCATCCGTCGTCTCCTGTTCTGGTCGAGTTCTCGACGGAGTATTTAACTCCGTCTGGCCCTACCAGTTCACCGCTTTGGGGACTGTAGATCGCCGAAGGTGGCCCGCTGGGTTTGTAGACACACGGGTTGGGCTGCTGGCCATTGCACTGCACGGTACCCGACCCCGGTCGGGACAAGGGATCGCTGGTCGGCGGGGGTGTGCCCGACACCCGGTCCGAAGGTGCCGGGTTCAGCCCGTTGTCCACCGACGGCGCGGGGATCACCATGCCCGGCTTCACGGGTTGGTCACAGCGCGCGGCCGGCGCGGGGCAGGTCAGTGTCTGGTTGGGGTCGCCGTACCAGGGGTTGGTACCGGCCGGCACGTACGGCCTGGGATCACGGCATTCGCGCGGCGTGGCGGCACGCTTACCGGGGATATCCGTACACGGGATGTTGCGCGACCCGCGCACGCTGTTGGCCGGGGTTTCCATTGGGATCTTGCAGTACGTGCCCGTGGGCAATGGCTGGATGCTGGTGTCGGCCGGCGACCGCCACTCCGAGGCCGGAATGAAGCCGGTAAGGCACGGCGGCGGCTGGTTGATCGACAGCGCGAGGTCGAGTGCGGCCATGTTGGGGAACGGGGCGGCCACGGTCTGGGCGATCGACGCACCCTGCGGGAGGAACACCAAGACCTGCTCGACGCCGGTGTGGTAGCGCTTGAGCAGGTCGATGACCACCTCGAGGTTGGCCAGCGTCTGCGGCAGCGAATCCCGCACATCGTTGAACACCGAGTTGACCTGGTCGGCCGTCGGCGCAGCTTGGCGCAGCAGGCTCTTCAGGTGTGGATCTTCCCGCGCGGATTGGGCAGCCAGGCTGTTCAGGTTGCGCGCCCAGCGCTCGATGTTGTCACCCGATCTGGCCTGGCTTTCCAGCACCGGGCCGGAGTTCTTGATGATGTCGTTGATGTCGGTCATCTGGTTCTTGAAATCGCCGACGATCGCCTGCGTCGCGTCGACCAACCGCTGCAGGTTGGGCCCCAACCCGCCGACGGATTGCGCCGTCTCGTCGAGCAGCTGGCCGAGCTTCTCCTTGGGCAGCACCGCAAGCCCACGGTTCGCAGTATCCAGGGCCGGCCCGATCTCGGCGGGCACGGTGCCCTTGGTAATCGTCTGGCCGTCCGCCAGGTATTTGCCCGGGCGGCCGGTCGAGGTCAGGTCCAGGTACTGCTCACCGACGGCCGAGACCGAGTGCACGTTGGCCGTCGCATCGATCGGGATCTTGTAACGGCTGTCGATGCTCATCGTGGCCTGGGCGCCGCGCTCGGTCGGCTCGACGTCGGTGACCTTGCCGATGGTGACACCGCGATAGGTGACGTTGGCCGTGGGATACAGCCCGCCCGATGCGGGCAGGTCGGCCTTCAGCGTGTATCGGCCAATGCCGGCCAGGCTCGGGATCTGCAGGTAGTAAATCCCGAGCACGAGCAGCGAGATGACGGTCAGGATGCCGAACGCGATCAACTGGCGTCGGATGAAGGGGGTCAGCAATTCCTGTCCCCCCTTTCCACCAGCGGTCCACCCGGGGCGTCGTTCGGGTTCGGCGTGTAGCGCACGTCCGGAATCATCGTCTCCGGATCGCGCCCGAACGACTGCTCGAGTGCCCGCAAGGCTCCCGACAATCCGGTCCCGGTGAGGAACGCGTTGTCGACGGCGCTGTAGGTCAGGTCGAGCGTCAGCGAGATGTTGATGTAGTCACCGCGGAAGATCTTCGGGACGGTGTCGATGTCGAACGGCTGGGTGAGGATCAACTTCAGCGCGCCGATCAGGTACGGCGAGGCCCGGCCGAGCTCCTTCAACGGGCACTGCAGCGCCTCCAGGTCGGTGTGCAGCGGACCGCGCGCCTCCGACAAGTACTGGTCGGCGGCCTGACTGAGCCGTCCCACCGAATCGGTGGCGTTGATCAGCAGGTTCTTGGTGTCGGCGAAATGCTTGATCAGCGGCGGGATGTCGGTGAGCACCCGGTCCAAGACGTCGGCCCGGCCACCCACGTAGGTCAGCAGCCGGTTGGTGGAGTCGATGGCATGGGTGATGTCATCACGCTGCTGGTTGAGCTGGTAGGTGAAGGTGTCCAGCTTGCCGAGCAGCGCCCGGATCTGGTCGGCCCGCCCGTTGAAGATGTTGTAGATCTCGTTCTGCAACACCTCGAGGTTCGGGATGCCGCCGCCGCGCAGGATCAGCGACAGGCTGGCCAGCGTCTGCTCGGTGGTGGGATATGACGTCGAATTTTTCAGCGGAATGGTGTCCCCGTCCTTGAGCAGCTCGGGCGACGGGTTCGGCGGCGCGGCCAGCTCCACGTGCTGAGAACCCAGCAGCGACGTCTGACCAATCCTGGCGACGGCGTTCTTGGGCAGCTTGACGTTCTTGTCCACGCCCAGCGTCAGGGTCGCTATCCAGTTCTTCAGGTTGATGGCCTTGATCGAGCCGACGAAGACGTCGGCGACCATCACCTTGCTGTTGCCGTTGATCGCCAGGGTGTCGGGCACCTGCACATAGATGGTCTTGGCCTTCGAGCCGCTGCCCGGGCCGCCCGGGATCGCGACGTTGGAGATGCCTTTCCAGCCACACGAGCTCAGCACCATCGCGGCCACCAGCAGAACCGCGCCCTGCCAGGCTCGATGCCGGATGACCCGAAGCGCGCCGCTCATGTGCCGGCGGTTCGGCTTGGTCGTCGCGCTGCTCACTGGCCACCTCCAAAGTCAGCGGGCACCGGCGGGCCACCCGCGTTGGGCGCGGGCGCGGACACCGGAGCCGGTGTCGGAGCGACCGGGCCCGGGATCACCTCCGGCCCCGGCGGCGGGGGCGGGATCGGCACCGGAGCGTTCAGTCCGATGGGCGGCACGATCGGGTTCTCGTCGTAGGCGTTAGGCGGACCCGGCGGGGTCTGCAGGGTCGACTGGACCGGCGCGATATTGGGGCCGCCCATCAGCTCACCCAGCGAGTCCGGGGTCATCAGGCCGGCGGTGATCGGACCGACCTGCTGGCCCTGCATGCCCGGAGCGACGATCCAGCCCGGTTGGGTGTTGCGGTGCGAGGTCGGGGTATCCGGCACCCAGATGCCCGGGACGGTGGTGTCCTTATATCCGTTCGGCGGGTGCAGCCGATCCTCGGAATAGGCGACTTGCTTGGGCAGCGTCTCGGCCGTGCTGAACAGGTTCAGGCCGAACGGCGGGTAGTTGAACTTGATCGCGTCGAGAATCGGCGCGAGGTACTGCGCGCACAGTTCGGCCGACTCTTGGTAGCCCAGCCGACTGCCGGCCTGAATCGCACTACAGATGAACTGCATCGGGTTGGCGAAGTTGGTGATCGACGGGATGGCCACCACCGAACCGTGCGACGGGTGATAGATCTGGTTGATGTTCGCCGCGGCGGTCGGCAGGACGTGCAGCGCGGTCTCCAGCCCGTTCAGCGGATCCGGCTGCAGCAGCGCGTTCGTCACGGTTTCCAGGTTGTTGATGTCTTGGGTCAGCACGCCGCGGTTTTGATCCAGCCAGGGCCGCACGGTGGTGAGCAGGCTGTCGAACTGCTCGATCGCATTGGCCAGGTCGTTGTCGGACTGCGTGAGCCGCGTGGTGAAATCCGCCAGGTTCTGGTTCAGCGCCACGAACTGCTGATCGTCCTGGTGCAAGGCGTTGACGAACAGCGCCAGGCTGCGCACCACCGCGAAGAAGTCGCCGCGGCCCTCGTTCAACGCGGTCAACGCCTGCGACAGGCTGCTCAGCGTGTTGTTGATCTGCTTGCCCTTGCCGGCCAATCCGTCGGCGAACGACTCGATCACCTCACCGAACGGACCCTTCGGCTGCTCGGCCGTGGGCCCCAGTTTGGAGATGATGTTGGTGATGCTGTTGCGCAGTTGATCCCACTCCACCGGCACCTGGGTGCGCTCTTCGGGGATCACCGCGTTGTTCGCCATCACCGGGCCGCCCTTGTAGGAGGGCTCCAGCTGGATGGCCCGCGACGCCACCAGGGTGGGGTTGAGGATCACCGCCGAGGCGTTGGCCGGAACCCGGTACTTGTTCTCGTAGTGGAAGGTCACCTTCATCTTGTCGCCGCTGGGCTCGATCTTGTCGATCGCACCCACCCGCAGCCCCATGATCTGCACCTTGTCCCCGGGATACAGCGCGTTCGCCGCCGGGAAATAGGCCACCACGGTGTTGTTGGTCAGCTTCTCGTACAACCGCCAACCGACATAGCCGACGACGAGCGCCAACACGATCAACAGCGATCCGATGATCACCGTCGCCTTGGACAGTGCCGGCAGTCGCAGGTTGCGGATATCAAAGATGGTGCTCAATTCTGGCTACCTCCGCCCGCTGCGCCACTGCCTCCGGTTCCACCGGGGTTGATGAACGGTGCCGGCAGTTGGTTGCCCGGCCCGGGCGGTGCCGGCGGTCCCGGAGGGAATCCCGGCGCGAAGGTCGACGGCGGCGGAGTCGGTCCGGCCGGTGCGAGGTTCTCGGTGCGCGCACCCGGGGGTGCCTGCGCCGGCAGCGGCACCGGCGTTCCCGGGACGTCGGGGGGCGGATCGCCCGGCCGGCCCGCGATCGGGATACCCGGCGTGGGCGGCAGACCGGCGGGGTTGGGCGGCGACGCCATCACATCGACCGGCGCCGGGAAGCCCGGCCCACCGAACGGGCCGCTGCTGGCACCCGCACAGGGCAGCGGATTCCATGGCCGCGGCAGACCCTCGTCGCCGACGGTGACGTTGCCGCCGGGGTTCGCCGGGGTGTACGAGCAGGGCGATCCCGGTGGGACGGCCGGACCCGGGTGATCGGGCGTGCCCTCGAGCACCGGGGGTGCCGGGGGTGGGGCGCCGTTGGGGAACCGGGCGCCGTTGGGGTCGGGCCAGCGGTATTCCGGCAGACCGGCACCGCGCCAGAAGTTCTCCGGATCGATGCCGCGTTTCTTGAAGGCCGCGTCGACCCAGGGTTGCGAAATCTGGTACAGGGCCAGGTTGTGCAGGACCACCTTGAAGAACGGTCCCGACGCGATGGCCTCGTTCAGCGACGGCAGGAACTTGCCGACCTCGGTCAGGCCGTTGGCCAGGTCGTCTTTGCGCTGCACCAGGATGTCGCTGACCGTGCGCAGCTGTTCCAGCACGTGGTTCAGGTTCGGGTTGTCGTTGATCAGGCCCTTGACCTGTTCGGAGAAGGCCGCGATGTTGCCCAGCAGGGCGTTGATCGCCTGGCCGCGTTCGTTGAAAGCCACCAGCAGTGTCTTGGCGTTGACCAGCAACCGGTCGATCTGATCGCTGCGGTTTCCGAGAATGCCGGCCACCTGGTTGGCCTGGGCGAGCAGGTGTTTGACCTCTTCGTCACGCTTGCCAATGGTGTCGGAGAACTTCTGCACGCCTTCAAGCGCCGGGGTCAAGTGCGGGTAGGTCTGGTCGATGGTCTGCGACAGCACGTGCAGAGACTGCTTGACGGTGTCGATGTCCCAGCCCTGGGCGGCCTTGGTGACGTCGAAGAACGCGTCGTAGATCTGGTAGGGCGTGGTGCTTTGGCCGACCGGCAATGTCCCGCCCGGCCGCAGCGTCTGGCTGCCGCGCGGCTCGAGTTCGAGGACCTTCTTTCCGAGGATCGTGTCGGTCTTGACCGCGATCCGGCTCTCGGTGCCGAATTGTGCGGTGCCGGCGTTGAACTGGACCACGATGTGATCGCCGTCGATCTTGAGGCCCTCCACCTTGCCGACATCCACGCCGGCGATGCGCACCTTGTCACCCTTGCTGAGGCCGCCGGTGTCGGTGAACTGCCCGTAGTAGTGCGGTTTGGCCATCAGCATCGGGACGCTGGTGAAGCTTTGGCCCACGCCGATCACCAGCAGCGTCACCACGATGCCCATCAGGCCGATGCGCATCCGGTTGGGTGGTTCCAGGGTTCTCATTGCGGCGTGCACCTACCCGTGGGCTGCTGGAACAGCCGGACCGTGCGGACCGGGCCACCGGCCTGCAGACCGTTGATCTTGAGGGTGATGTCGCAGGCGTAGAAGTTCACGAAGTCCCCGTAGGACCCGATGGCGCGCCCGATCATGTTCAACGCTGTCGGCACCTTCTTGAGGTAGTCCTGCAGTTGGTCCTGCTGATCGATCAGCGGCTGCTGCACCGCGTCCAGGTAGTTGATCGTCTTGTGCAGCAGGCCGCGGTCCTCGGCCAGCAAGTCGGCGACCGTGCCGGCCGCGTTGCTGATGTGCGCTGTCCCCCCGGCCAGCTGGTCACCGTGGTCCTTCAGACCGGTGATCAGCACCTCGAGATTGTTGATGGTCTGGTCGAACTGCTGCCGATGCCGAACCGTCGTGTCCAGCACGATGTTCAGGTTCTTGATGACCTCGCCGATCGCCTGGTCGCGCTCGCCCAGTTGGCTGGTCAGCTGCGCGGTCTGGTCGAGGATGTCGTTGATGGTGCCGCCCTGGCCCTGGAACACGGTGACCAGCGAGGACGCGATGGTGTTGACCTTCTGCGGGTCCAGCGCCCGGAACAGCGGCTTGAACCCACCGATCAACGCATCGAGGTCCAGCGCCGGCTGGGTGCGCGACACGGGGATGAACCCGCCGGCTGGCATGACCTTGTCGGCGCCTTCGCCTTGACCGCGCTTGAGCTCGAGGTAGCGGTTACCGATCAGGTCGAGGTAGCGGATCTGGGCGGTCGTCGACTGGTACAGCGGTATCGAGCGGTCGACGTTGAACTTCACCCGGGCGCGCCTGCCGCCGTCGACCAGACTCACCGAGTCGACCTTGCCGACCTCAACCCCCGAGGCGCGGACGAACTGGCCCGCGCGCAGACCGCTGACGTTGCTGAACTCCGCCGTATAACTATTGGTGCGGTCGAAGCGCATCTGACCGAACACCACGATGATCATCACGGTGAAGATCAGCAGCACCACCGAGAAGATGCTGAGTTTGACAAGGGTTCCGGTGATTTTCATGGGTTGATCGTGTTATCCCCTACCTGGCGTCCCCAGACGTACTCGATCGCATACGGCGATCCGGTGTCCAGGTGGTTATACGGCGCGAGGCTGTTGCCGGAGTCCATCACCAATTCCGGTGCGGGCCACAGGTCGTGGGTGAGCGGTTGCCAGCATCCCGGCGCTCCGCCGGGACCGCCGCGCGCGTTCACCCGCGGCAGGTTCTCCGGCCAGGTGTAGGGGTTCGGCGCGCCACCGACCAGACCGGCGATGCCGCCGAGCCCCATCGTCAGCGCGGCTATGGCGGCCAAGGACAAGGGGTTTGCGACCAGTCCCAACCCGGACAGCGCTTGGGTGTGGGCGACCAGCGAATAGCCGTTGCCGCCGAGGAAGGACGCGGCTTTGGGCTCGATGTCGTGGTAGTTGCGCACGGTACAGAACAGCTCGGGGCTGTAGGTGTCCAGCAGTTGCGCGGTCGGCACCAGGTCGGCGGCACCGCGGGCCAGATACGGCCCACCCTTGTTGAACAGATCCGCACCGGCGTTACCGAACCCGGCCGCCGACAACAACGCCTGATCCAAATCCTTCTGCTGGGCATTGATGGTCCGGGAGGTAATCACCGCGTTGTTCAAGAAGTCGAACAGATCCGGCGCCGCGTTCGCATAGGTGTCGCCCAACGCGGCCAACTGCTGAATGTCCTTGCGCGCCTGGGGTTGCAGCGGATTCACATCATCGAGTAACACATTCGCGTTGACTATCGACTGGCCGAACTTCTCCCCCAGCCCGGCCAATGACTGCGCCGCGGCGCTCAACGTCAAATTCAGCTTGACCGGATCAACCTTCTGCGCAATCGAGGTGATCGTCTGAAACAACGTGTTGATCTCGGTGGTCACCGACCGCGCATCGATCACCGTGCGCGGTGAAACTCGCTGCCGCGACGGATTGGCCGGCGTCGTCAACGACACATACTTGCCACCGAACACCGTCGTCGCCTTGATATCGGCATTCACATTCGCCGGAATCAGCTTCAAATACCGCGGATACACCTCAAGGGTGAACTTCGCCGCCGGCTTCCCGTCGCGCACCGTCTCCGAAATCGACCCCACCCGGCCGATCTCCACCCCGTTAAAGGTCACCTTCGAACCCGGATCCATCACCAACCCAGCCCGCGACGCCAACATCGTCAACCGCGTCTTATCGGTGAAACCTCCCCGGAACTGGATATAGACCAGGGTGAAGATCACCGCGAACACGACCACCACGACGAAGGTGATGAACTTGTAGGGCGGCTCCCGCGAGTCGTTGATCTGAACGGGTGAACCTTCCACGGCGCTATACCGCACGTCCGTGCATCGGCGAGAATCCGAAGCCGGGCGGCCACCTGCGCGGTCGGTTATTCAGATAACACGCCACCGCCGCCCCTTACCTCGTGCCGCGGCCTCTCGGCGCTGCGGCAAATCGCTTCCTGACCTCATTGCCTGTTACCAGCGGCCCTATACACACATGCAATAAAGAAGATTAGTGAAATGTACCGCGACGCAGGGGCACGAACAAAGCACCAGTGAACCTGGTGGGCACACTAAAATGTTTTGCACCCGAACCGCGCGTGCTGGTCCGTCGATCATTTCGCAACCGAATTGTGTTTTCCGGAAAGTTTTTCCGAATTAGCTATGGGTTGATCGTGTTGTCGCCGACCTGGCGGCCCCAGACGTACTCGATCGCATAGGGAGAACCGGTGTCGAGGTGGTTGTACGGCGCGAGGCTGTTGCCGGAGTCCATCACCAATTCCGGTGCGGGCCACAGGTCGTGGGTGATCGGCTGCCAGCAACCGGGCGCACCGCCGGGGCCGCCGCGCGCGTTCACCCGCGGCAGGTTCTCCGGGTAGATGTAGGGGTTCGGAGCGCCGCCGACCACGCCGGCGATGCCGCCCAACAGCGACGCCAGGACGGGAACGGTCGCTACCGGATTGAGCAGCAAACCGAGCCCCGAGGTGACCTCGGTGTCCATGTTCAGTGAGTAGCCGTTGAAACCGCCCTCGGAGGCGCCGGTGATGGGCACGATGTCGTGATAATTGTGCAGCGTGCAATAGATTTCGGGACTGTAGGTGTCCAGCAGTTGGGCGCTGGGCACCAGGTCGGCGGCACCGCGGGCCAGATACGGCCCACCCTTGTTGAACAGATCCGCACCGGTGTTGCCGAACCCGGCCGCCGACAACAACGCCTGATCCAAGTCCTTCTGCTGGGCATTGATGGTCCGCGAGGTGATCACCGCGTTGTTCAAAAAATCGAACAGATCCGGCGCCGCGTTCGCATAGGTGTCGCCCAACGCGGCCAACTGCTGAATGTCCTTGCGCGCCTGGGGTTGCAGCGGATTCACATCATCGAGTAACACATTCGCGTTGACTATCGACTGGCCGAATTTGTCCCCCAGCCCGGCCAATGACTGCGCCGCGGCGCTCAACGTCAAATTCAGCTTGACCGGATCAACCTTCTGCGCAATCGAGGTGATCGTCTGAAACAACGTGTTGATCTCGGTGGTCACCGACCGCGCATCGATCACCGTGCGCGGTGAAACTCGCTGCCGCGACGGATTGGCCGGCGTCGTCAACGACACATACTTGCCACCGAACACCGTCGTCGCCTTGATATCGGCATTCACATTCGCCGGAATCAGCTTCAAATACCGCGGATACACCTCAAGGGTGAACTTCGCCGCCGGCTTCCCGTCGCGCACCGTCTCCGAAATCGACCCCACCCGGCCGATCTCCACCCCGTTAAAGGTCACCTTCGAACCCGGATCCATCACCAACCCAGCCCGCGACGCCAACATCGTCAAC
>NZ_LZKU01000032.1 GCF_001672975.1 Mycobacterium sp. 1465703.0 | reverse complement strand
GCGATCATTTCGTCACGGGGCGGTCGAGCTCCGCTGCAAAAAACGCAGACGCAGACTTCAAAATATTGTTCCCCCTGCGTAATTCGGAAACTTCACGCTTGAGCTTACGAATCTCGGCGTGCTCAGAGCTCGTCGTACCGGGTCGCTCACCGGCATCGACCTGCGCCTTGCTGCCGAACTCAAGGGTGAGTTGTGATCGCACCACCGTCATCACTCGATACAGCGGGTAACCCAAGGGCTCATCTTCAGCGCGGCTCATGCCAACACGCTGACAGGTGCCTGCGCCGACTCACCACCAACCTGCCCCGTCGGCTGTGTGGATAGCGTAGGCAATACCCCTGTCTTCATTTGCGTACGCCGCTCGGCACTGATGCGGGGCCTCGGCGCGTACGGCGTCGGTGGGGACCGGTTCGTCACAGGCCCATAGTGCGAAGCCGTGGTCGAGCACTGCGGTGAGGTAGGTCGAGATGGTGCGGTGGTAATTGCCGGCTCGGCGAACGCTGTGCGGGTGTGTCGATCGCCAAGGCCCTTCGGCGAAATAGTTCCCGGCGATACGCCGCATCCCGCTCGCGTCAGCGCTTTCCAGATGGGGTTTGTCTCAGGGGCATCGGCCTGTGCGGTGATCGACGAAAGGGAGGTCAAACAGCGTCGCGGGGACCTGCCGATCGCGTTGACCTACGATCAATCCGGTCGACTGGAGGCCGGGTAGGTGCCGATTGACCAGCAAACTACGTCGTCGCTGATGGACACGCTCGGGGCCATTTTCGCCCCGAAGAACCCACCCCAACTGTCTTATAGCGGCGGCAATTGCCCTGACGCGCAAGCCCGCCCGCCCGCGTCTTACTGCCCGGCCACCAACACCATCACCGCTGATCTGGCCCAGCTGCAGAAGATGGGCGCCCCTGCCGATGAGCGGTCCGGTCATGTCTTGATCCAAGGCGATGACACCGCCATGTCGGTCGTGATGTCGCGGTGTGTCCTTGCGGTGCAACACGAACGGGGCCTGAAACTGGACGCGCCGATGAGCGCACTGCGGACTGCATGTCTGACCGGGGTTGCGCACCGCAAAATGGCCGGCCCGCTGTCGGTGCCGTCGGGCAATGCTTTGACCCTGACGGCTGGTGACCTCGATAAGGCTGTCGCCGGACTAGTCACCAACCACTTGGTGGCCAGCGATGTCGACGGGCAGACCGTGCCTGCCGGGTTTACCCGGATCACCGCGTTTCGCTCCGGTGTCGTCAGCAGCAACGACGACCTGTGTTACCAACGCTTCGCCGACGCC
>NZ_LZKU01000031.1 GCF_001672975.1 Mycobacterium sp. 1465703.0 | reverse complement strand
GACATCAAGTTCACCCAGCGGCGCGATCTCGACGCCGGCTAATCCTCCGGCCGCGGCCCATGCACCGCCGGAGTTCGAGGAGGCGGCCAGATCGGGAGGTGAGCCGATGGCGGTACCACGCGGATCGCTGTTGGTGAGGCGTGCCGCATGACGCTTCCCGGTATCGGCCCGTTACCGCTCTACGGGTTCCAGCGTCCCGCCCTGTTGTTGTTCGGATTGGTGCCGCTGGCCCTGCTGGGCCTCTACGTCTACGTCGCGGCCCGGCGCCGCCAACGCCTGCACCGGTACACCGAGGCCCCGGTTGCACAGTCGCCGTGGCGGCACCTGCCGATCGCCATATCGCTGCTGTGCCTGGTGTTTTTGACGATCGCGCTGGCCACCCCCACCCACGACATGCGCATCCCGCGCAACCGCGCCGTCATCATGCTGGTGATCGACATGTCGCAGTCCATGCGCGCGACCGACGTCGAACCCAACCGGCTCAAGGCCGCCGAACAGGCCGCCACTCAGTTCGCCGGCCAGCTCACCCCCGGCATCAACCTCGGCCTGGTGGAGTTCGCCGCCAACGCCACGCTGCTGGTTCCGCCGACGACCAACCGCGGCGCGGTGAAGGCGGGCATCGACAGT
>NZ_LZKU01000030.1 GCF_001672975.1 Mycobacterium sp. 1465703.0 | reverse complement strand
GGCTTAACGATCCGGCGGGCAAACCGCTCGGCGGCGGCTTCCCCGACCCGAACCTGCGGCCACAGATCGTCGGGGTGTTCACCGACCTGAGCGGGCCGGTCCCAGCGGATCTGAGGCTGTCCGCGACCATCGACACCCGGTTCTCCACCACCCCGACGACGCTGAAACTGGTCGCGATGGTGCTGGCCATCGTGTCCACCATCGTCGCGCTCGTCGCGCTGTGGCGCCTCGACCAGCTAGACGGTCACCGGATGCGCCGGCTCATCCCGACGAACTGGCGAACGTTCACCCTCGCCGACGTCACGGTGATCTCCGGCTTCGTGCTGTGGCATGTGATCGGGGCGAACTCGTCCGACGACGGCTACATCCTGGGCATGGCCCGCGTCGCCGACCGCGCCGGCTACATGTCGAACTACTTCCGCTGGTTCGGCAGCCCCGAGGACCCCTTCGGCTGGTACTACAACCTGCTGGCGCTGATGACCCACGTCACCGACGCCAGCCTGTGGATGCGATTGCCAGACCTGCTCGCCGGAATCGTGTGCTGGCTGCTGCTCTCGCGCGAGGTGCTGCCCCGGCTGGGGCCCGCGGTGGCCAAGAGCAAGGCGGCGAATTGGGCGGCGGGCATGGTCCTGTTGACGGCCTGGATGCCGTTCGACAACGGGCTGCGCCCCGAACCGATCATCGCGGTCGGGTCGCTGATCACCTATGTGCTGATCGAGCGCTCGATGCGCTACAGCCGGCTGACGCCCGCGGCGCTGGCGGTCATCACCGCCGCATTCACCCTCGGGGTGCAGCCGACCGGATTGATCGCCGTGGCCGCGCTGGTCGCCGGCGGCCGCCCGATCCTGCGCATTCTGGTCAAACGCCATCGCCTGGTCGGCACCTGGCCGCTGGTGGCGCCGATGCTGGCCGCCGGCACGGTCATCCTGACGGTGGTGTTCGCCGATCAGACGCTGTCAACGGTGTTGGAAGCCACCAGGATTCGCACCGCGATCGGTCCCAGTCAGGCGTGGTACACCGAAAACCTGCGCTACTACTACCTGATTCTGCCCACCGTAGACGGCTCGCTGTCACGGCGCTTCGGGTTCCTGATCGCGGCGCTGTGTCTGTTCACGGCCGTATTTATCATGTTGCGGCGCAAGCGAATTCCCGGTGTAGCACGCGGGCCGGCCTGGCGGCTGATGGGCGTCATCTTCGGCACCATGTTCTTCCTGATGTTCACCCCTACCAAGTGGGTGCACCACTTCGGGCTGTTCGCCGCGGTGGGCGCGGCGATGGCCGCCCTGACGACGGTGCTGGTGTCACACGAGATCTTGCGCTGGTCGCGCAACCGGATGGCATTCCTGGCGGCGCTGTTGTTCGTGCTGGCGCTGTGTTTCGCCACCACGAACGGCTGGTGGTACGTGTCGAGCTTCGGCGTCCCGTTCAACAACGTGATGCCGAGGTTCCACGGGATCAGCATCAGCACAGTCTTTTTCGCGCTGTTCGTGATCGTGGTGCTGTACGCGGCGTATCTGCATTTCGCGCCGAGGAACCGTGGCGAAGGACGACTGGCGCGGGCACTGACGGCCGCGCCTATTCCCCTCGCGGCCGGCTTCATGGCGCTGGTGTTCATCGCCTCGATGGTGGCCGGCATCGTTCGCCAATACCCCACCTACTCCAACGCCTGGGATAACCTGCGCGAATTCAGCGGCGGCTGTGGGCTGGCCGACGACGTGCTCGTCGAGCCGGACAGCAATGCCGGCTTCATGGCGGCCCTGCCCGACAACTTCGGCCCGCTCGGGCCCTTGGGTGGCGTCAGCCCAACGGGATTCACGCCCAACGGCGTACCGGACCGCACCCTGGCCGAGTCGATTAAGGAGACGGAGGTGCCGCAGCCCGGCACCGACTACGACTGGGATGCACCGACCAAGCTGAAGGCTCCGGGCGTCAACGGCTCGACGATGCCGCTGCCGTATGGCCTCGACCCCAGCCGGGTGCCGGTGGCCGGCAGCTACACCACCGGCGCGCAACAGCAGAGCAGGCTGACCTCGGCCTGGTACCAGCTGCCCAAGCTCGATGACGGACACCCGCTGGTCGTGGTGACCGCCGCGGGCACCATCGCCGGCAACAGCATCCTGCACGGCCACACCAGCGGTCAGACCGTAGAGCTGGAATTCGGCAGGCCCGGTCCCGGGGGCGCCATGCAGCCGGGCGGCCGGCTGGTACCGTACGACCTCTACGGCGAGCAGCCCAAGGTGTGGCGCAACCTGCGTTTCGCGCGCTCCCAGATGCCCGCCGACGCGTTCGCGGTGCGGGTGGTCGCCGAGGATCTGTCGCTGACGCCGGACGACTGGGTCGCGCTGACCCCGCCGCGAGTACCGGAATTGCGCTCGTTGCAGGAGTACGTCGGTTCGAAGCAACCGGTGTTGATGGACTGGGCGGTCGGGCTGGCTTTCCCGTGCCAGCATCCGATGCTGCACGCCAACGGGGTCACCGAGATCCCGAAGTTCCGTATCACCCCGGACTACAACGCCAAGAAGCAGGACACCGACACATGGCAGGACGGCGTCAACGGCGGCCTGCTGGGCATCACCGACCTGTTGCTGCGGGCGCATGTGATGTCGACGTACCTGTCCAACGACTGGGGCCGGGACTGGGGATCGCTGCGCAAATTCGACACCGTCGCCGATGCGCACCCCGCCCAGCTCGATCTGGGCACCGCGACGCGCACCGGTTGGTGGTCGCCCGGGCAAATCCGCATCAAGCCGTAGTTGTAAGCGAAAAACGTCGTTTTGCAATGGATATTCAAATGGCGTTACGCCGTAATTACTCACCGGTGGAATAAGGCGCAGAATTAACGTTTGAGTAATTAGCCGCTAAAGGTTTAATTCGGCCAATTGCGGGTCAATACTTATTCCGCTGTGATCCGGTTCACACGACGGAAAAGAGTCCCCATGCAGACGCTGATACGCCTAGGAATTTGCCCGGCCGTGGTGATCCCGGTCGCGAGCCTGGCCATCGGTACGGCGGCCGCCGAAGGGGGCGGCACCACCGTCGTTTTCGACACCTATTTGCGGCGTTGTGATTTCAGCAAGGTGACCATCGCCCCTAAAGTTCCCAGCCCGATGCTCGGCACGGGCTCGGCCGTCGTCCATACCAGCGGGTCCAAGGCCGTCGCCGACGTGCATCTAGTCGATGCCCCCGAACCGGGCATGCATTTCGACGTCGGGCTAATCGAAGAACCTCGTCCGTCCTCATCGACTTGCGGGCCCGGCGACCCGGGCACCGCCTTTACCAGCATGGTCACCGACGGCGCGGGGAACGGAACGGCAACCGTGGTCGACAACATTCGCCCGGGCACGACAGGCGTTTGGGTGATCATCGAGCGGCCGAATGCAAACTCGCAAAACCCGGCGGAGTTCTATACCTCCGAGTTCGTGGTGCCGGTGGGGTCATAACCCGCCCCAAACGGGTATCCCAGGACAGCAGCCCCCGCGAAACAGGGACTTCAGTCCCTATCTTGACGCACACGTCAACTGTTGCGATGGAGGTATCCGAGGAAGCCTGGTGAAAGGGAGCGGTGTCGGCGCCACACGGAGACACAAGCCAGCAGCGGATTGCCGCGGATGAAGCCACCGGCGACATCGGCGCGCTGCTGCGTGCCGACGTGCACGAGGAGCTGGACACCACATCGGCGGTCGCCGAAGCCGCGGCGACGCTGGCCCGCGGGTCGGCGATGCTGGTGGTGAAACGGGGGCCCAACGTGGGCGCGAGGTTCGTGTTGAACCAGCCGGTGATGAACGCCGGTCGGCACCCCGCCAGCGATATCTTCCTCGACGACATCACTGTCAGTCGCAGACACGCCGAATTCCGCAGCGAGAACGGCGAATTCCGCGTCGTCGACCTGGGCAGCCTGAATGGCACCTATCTCAACCGCGCGGCCGTCGACTCCGCGGTGCTGACCAACGGCGATGTGCTCCAGGTCGGCAATTTCCGTCTGGTCTTCCTCGCCGCCCCGCCGACCTGACAAGAAGGATTTTCGTGACCACTGCATCCGGCCACAGTGCCGAGCACCCCCGGCTACGTATCTGCGAGTTCCTTTCCGGCGAAACGATTTTCACGCAGGGTGAACCGGGAGATCGGGTCTATCTGATCGTCGAAGGCACGGTGAAGATCAGCATTTGTGGCGCCGCGGGCCGCAGCAGTGTCCGGGCGGTCATCGGCCCCACCGACATCTTCGGCGAGCTGGCGGTTTTCGATCCTGGCCCCCGCTCCTGCACCGCCACGGCGATCACCGACGTGCGGGCGATGTGGTGGGATCGGGCCACCCTGCGCGCGTGGATGGCGCAACAGCCGGCAATCGCCGAGCAGCTGCTGCGGGCGCTGACCCGGCGACTCCAGCACACCGAACAACGACTTGTCGAAATGGTGTCCAGCGATGTCGCCGCCCGGGTCGCCCGCCAGCTGCTGGTGTTGGGCCGTCGTTTCGGCACCCGCGAGGGCAGCGCCCTGCGGCTTGCCCACGAACTCAGCCAGGACGAGATAGCCCAACTCGTGGGCGCCGACCGGGTTTCGGTGAACAAGGCGCTGCGCGGTTTCACAACGCGCGGGTGGATCCTGTTGGAAGGCAAGACCGTTGTGATCACCAATCGCGAGGCACTGCGGGCTCGCGCCGGTTCAGGTGCAAGATCCGGCCCGGACCCGAATCGCCGCAGGCGTCCGCTACGCGCTACTGCGTGACAATCGGCTCGGCGCGTAGCGTCCCACCCATGAGCGACTACGCCGTAGAGGCGGTGGACCGGCTGCCGTTTTCCACCGACGAGAAATCGCAGCGTTACGCGACGGAGAACTACCGGGGGGCCGTGGGGCTCAATTGGTACCTCACCGACCCCACCCTGCAATTCACCATGGCGTATTACCTGAACCCCGAAGAGCTGAAGCTGGCTGAGCGGCACTTGACGCAGATGGGTGAACTGATGGGCGGCCCGGTGGCGCGATGGGCCGAGGAGACCGACCGCAACCCGCCGCAGCTGCAGCGCTACGACCGATGGGGGCACGACGTCAGCGAGGTGATCATGCCGGCCTCCTTCACGCAGTCCAAGCGGGCGGTCCTGGATGCCCAACGGGCGCTGCGAACCGAAGCACGCGCGGCGAAGGTGAGCTCCTCACTCACCATGTTCGCGTCGAATTACCTTCTCAACCAAGCCGATATCGGGATGGGGTGCGCGTTGGGCACCGGTGGCGGCATGGTCCAGTCATTGGTGGCCGCCTATGCGCCGGCCGATGTGGCCGAGCACGTGCTGGCCAAATTCGCCTCCGGTGAGTGGGCCGGCGAGACCGCACAACTGCTGACCGAACGCACCGGCGGCTCCGATCTGGGAGCGCTGGAAACCACGGCGACCCGCCACGGCGATTCGTGGTTGTTGAACGGCTTCAAGTGGTTTGCGTCCAACTGCGCCGGGGAGGCCTTTGTCGTCCTGGCCAAACCCGAAGGCGCACCGGACTCTTCGCGTGGCGTCGCCAACTTCCTGGTGTTGCGCACCCGCCGCGACGGCTCGCGTAACGGCGTTCGGGTCCGGCGGCTGAAGGACAAACTCGGCACCCGCTCGGTGGCCTCGGGCGAGGTCGAGTTCGTCGACGCCGAAGCGTTTCTGCTGTCCGGCGAGCCCACCGACGCCGACGCGGGGCCGTCGGATGGCAAGGGACTGGGCCGCATGATGGAGCTGACCAACGCCGCGCGGCTGGGCATCGCGCTGTTCGGGCTCGGTAATGCGCGACGGGCCCTGGTCGAATCGCTGTGTTACGCCCGGCAACGCAGTGCGTTCGGCGGCGCACTCATCGACAAGCCGCTGATGCGGCGCAAGCTCGCCGAGCTGATCGTCGACGTCGAGGCCGCGCAGGCGCTGGTATTCGACGGCACCGGCGCCACCAACCATCGTCAGCCGCGCAACATGCGGCAACGCATCGCGGTGCCGGTCACCAAGCTCAAGGTGTGCAGGCTGGGTATCACCGCGGCCTCGGATGCGATCGAAATCCACGGCGGCAACGGCTATATCGAGACGTGGCCGGTGGCCCGGCTGTTGCGCGACGCCCAAGTGAACACCATCTGGGAGGGCCCCGACAACATCCTCTGCCTGGACGTGCGGCGCGGCATCGAGCAGACCCGCGCGCACGAGACGCTGCTGGCGAGGCTGCGCGACGCGGTGTCGGTCGCCGACGACAACGAAGCCACCCGGTTGGTTGCCGGGCGGATCGAGGATCTTGACGCGGCGATCACCGCATGGGCCAAGCTGGACAAGCAGATGGCCGAGGCGCGGCTGTTCCCGCTGACTCAATTCATGGGCGACGTCTATGCCGGTGCGCTGCTCATCGAGCAGGCCGCGTGGGAGCGCGCCAGCCGGGGAAGCGAGCGCAAGGCACTGGTCGCACGGCTCTACGCGCAGCGGTATCTGGCCGATCGCGGGGCGCTGCGCGGGATAGACGCCGACTCCGACGAAGCGCTGGAGCGCTTCGACGAACTGCTGGACGGCGCGCTGCGACTCTAGGTGCGGACTAGATCGGGATGAGCCCGTGCTTGCGCGCCGTGCGGAACCACAATTGCTTGTCGCGCAGCAGCTTCATCGACTTGCGCAGCAGCAGCCTGGTCTCGTGCGGGTCGATGACCGCATCGATGAACCCGCGTTCGGCGGCCGTCCACGGGATCGCCATGTTGAGGTTGTAGCCCTCGATGAAGTCCTTCTTGATCTGCTGCGCCTCGGGGGTGGTGGGGTCGGGGAACCGCTTCATCAGCAGCTGCGCTGCCCCCTCGGCGCCGATCACCGCGATGCGCGCGGTCGGCCAGGCGAAGTTGAAGTCCGCCGTCAGCTGCCGAGAACCCATCACCGCATAGGCGCCGCCGTAGGACTTGCGGACGGTGATGGTGACCTTCGGCACGTCGGCCTCGACGACGGAGTACAGGAACCGTCCGCCGCGCTTGATGATTCCGTTCTTCTCCTGCTCGGCACCCGGCAGGAAGCCCGGTGTGTCCACCACGAACACCAGCGGGACGTTGAACGCGTCGCAGAACCGGATGAACCGCGCCGCCTTGTCGGAGGCCTCGTTGTCGATCGACCCGGACAGGTACATGGGCTGGTTGGCGATCACGCCCACCGGGCGTCCGTCGACCCGGGCGAAGCCGGTGATGATGGCCGGCCCGTGCTGCGCGGCGACGTCGAGGAAGTCGCCGTCGTCGAAGATCCGCAGCAGGATCTCGTGCATGTCGTAGGCCATGTTGTCGGAGTCCGGCACGATCGAGTCGAGCTCCAGATCGGTCGGGGTGGTCTCCGGCTCGAGGCCCGGGTTGACGATCGGCGGTTCGCTGACGGCGCTGGACGGCAGGAAGGACAGGAAGTCGCGCACGTACTGGAACGCCTCGGCCTCGGAGTCCACCACCTGGTGGATGTTGCCGTTGCGGGCCTGCGCGTCGGAGCCGCCGAGCTCGTCGAGGGTGACGTCTTCGCCGGTGACCTCACGGATCACGTCCGGCCCGGTGACGAAGAAGTACCCCTGATCACGCACCGACACCAACAGGTCGTCCTGAATCGGCGAATACACCGCTCCCCCAGCGCATTTCCCGAAGATCAGGGAGATCTGCGGCACCAGCCCGCTCAAAGCCTCGTGCCGGCGGCCCAGTTCGGCATACCAGGCCAGCGAGGTGACCGCGTCCTGAATACGGGCGCCACCCGAGTCCTGGATGCCGACGATCGGGCAACCGACCATCGCGCACCATTCCATCAGCCTGGCCACCTTGCGGCCGAACATCTCGCCCACCGTGCCCTGGAACACCGTCTGGTCGTGGGAGAACACCCCGACCGGTCGGCCGTCGATCATGGCGTGGCCGGTGACGCAGCCGTCGCCGTAGAGCGCGTTCGGGTCGTTCGGCGTCTTGGCCAGCGCACCGGTCTCCAGGAAGGTGCCCGGGTCGACCAGCGCGTGGATGCGGGCGCGGGCGCTAGGGATGCCCTTCTTGTCGCGCTTGGCGACGGCCTTCTCGCCACCAGGCTCTTTGGCCAGTTCCAGGCGAGCGTAGAGCTCGGCCAGCTTCTCGGCGGTGGTGTGCTGGATGGGAGCTGGCGCCATCTCCGTCACTACTTGCCCACCTCACTCGTCTGACTGGTTTCGGCCTCCACCTTATTCAGCACGTCGGCCAGGTGAGCACCGACCTTGCCGATGATGGGTTCGTCGATGGCCTGGATGTGCTCGCCACCGATCGGCACCACCTCGAGATCGGCCACGTACTCGCCCCACCCGCCGTCGGGCTTGCGGATCGCGTACCGCGGCTCGAACTGGATGACGTCGTCGTGGTAGCGATCGGCCATGTAGAGCGTGACGTGGCCGTCGTACGGCTCGATCTCGACGGTTTCGAGCGCCCGGTTGTCCAGGTAGGACGTCCGCTGATGCTCGACGATGCCGCCCGGGATCTGCACGCCGCTCTGCTGGACGATATCCAGCACGAACTTGACCTGGCCCTCATCGTCGAGCTCTTCGAGCTGCTCGTAGGGGATCGCCGGAATCTCGACGTTGAAGGTGCGCTCGGCGAACTTCGCGTACCGGTCCCAGCGCTTGCGGGTTTCCTCCTGCGTCTGGGGGATCTCCTCGCCCGCGCGCACCGTGTCGATCATCCCGACGAACCGCACGTCTTCCCCGGCCCGCTTCAGCCCGATCGCGCACGCGTACGCCAGCGCACCGCCCAGCGACCACCCGGCCAGGATGAACGGCTTGCCCTCGTTCATCTCCAACAGCTTCGGCACATACTGGGCGGCCCGCTCCTGGACGGTGCCCTCCACGCGTTCGAACCCGTACATCGGAGTGTCCGCCGGCAACCGCTTCAGCAGCGGCTCGTAGACCACGGTCGACCCGCCGGCCGGATGGAACACGAACACCGCAGGTTTGGTGCTGCCTTCGGGGCGTGCCCGCAGGGTGCGGACGAAGCCGTCGATCTGACCGGCCTCCAGGTACTGCCGGACCTTCTCGGCCAGCGCCTCGATGGTGTCCGACGTCGAGACGTCCTCGGCGGTGACGGTGCCATCGGCGCGCTCCGAGAGCCGCTGCGCCATCTTGGCCGCGGTGTCCTCGTCGAGTTTGGGCAGCGGGTTGAAGATGCCGCCCGGTGACTTACCCGTGACGATCGCCCAGGTGGCGAAGGTGACCCGCTCGGCGGCGTCGCGTGGGGGCACATCGGAATTCAGTGCCTTGGCGACCGCCTCCTGGCTGAGCGCTCCGGCCAGGTTCGGCTGGCCACCGTTGGTCGCCGGACCGGACGGGTCGGTCGGCGGCGGCGGGATGGTGGCGTCCGAAGGCGGCGGGCCCGGCTGCGTCTCGGGCTCCGCCTGCGGATCCGGTGCGGGTGCGGCCGCCGATGCCGGCGTTGCCCCGCTGAGCAGCTGGGCCTGCTCCCTGGCGATCTCCTCGGGTGTCTGCGTCTTCTGGTGCTCGTGCAGCTGCTCGACCTCGTCGCGGTGCTCGATCGCGTACTCGATCAGCTTCTCGACGGCGTACAGGTTGGCGTCGCGCACCGCCGTCAATTGGATTGGCGGCAGGTCGAAGTCGTATTCGACGCGGTTCTTGATCCGCACCGCCATCAGCGAGTCCAGGCCGAGCTCGATCAGCGGCACCTCCCAGGGCAGGTCCTCGGGCTCGTAGCCCATGGCCGCCGACACGATCAGACCCAGCCGCTCGCCGATGGTCTCCCCGGAATCCGGTGTCCAGCGGCCCACGCTGGACGGCAGGTAGCGGTTGGTCAGGCTGTCCGACAGCGTCTCGGCGTCGGACTCCTCGGCCGGCGCCCGGGACGCAGCAGCCGCCTCAGGCGCGGCGGTCGTGGTCGGAGCGGCGATCACAGCGCCCGCGCCCACCGCGGTCGGTAGCGCGGCCACACTTTGACCGGCCCGGGACACCAGCGCGTCGTAGACCAAAGTGAAGGACTCGTCGATGCGGGCGTGCACCTGAACCGAGGCGCCACCCGGGTGCCGGGTCATGGTCGTCACCAGCCGCGCACCCGCGCCGGGCACCGCGCGCTGCTCCGACGCCACCAACTGTGCGTCCGAAAGCACTTGTTTCGCAGCAGATTTCACCAATGCGGCCAGATCCGTTTCGCCGTTACGCGGCGCGTACTCCCAGACGTGCCGGCCGTCCGGCAACGCGACGTGGGTGCCCGGCATGATCACCGAGCCGTCGCCGGAGAAGTGCACGTCCAGCCAGTGCTCTTTGCGCTTGAACTTCGTCAGCGGGATGTTCGCAAAATCTTCAGGTCCTGGGGCCCCTTGCGCGGGGCTGAACAAGGTGCGGATGTCCAGGTCGTGGCCGTGGACGTAGAGCTGGGCCATAGCCGAGATCATCGACTCGACGTCGTCCTGCTTTTTGGCCAGCGTCGGAATCAGTTGGGCGTCATGAAGACCCGCGGCGGCGGTGGTCAGGCCGATCTGCATCAGGGCGACCGGGTTGGGCGCCAGCTCCAGGAACGTGGTGTGGCCGCTGTCCACGGCGTTGCGGATGCCGTGGGTGAAGTAGACCGAATGCCGCATTCCCTTGACCCAGTAGGCGACATCGTGGACCGGCTCGCCACCGGGCTTGATGTAGCTGCCCTCGTGCACCGTCGAGAAGATTCCGACGGTCGGGCTCATCGGCGCGATACCTTGCAGTTCCGCGGAGAATTCGCCGAGCAGCGGATCCATCTGCGACGTGTGACCGGCGCCCTTGGTCTGCAGCTTGCGGGCGAAGCGGCCTTCCGCTTCGCAGCGGGCGACGATCGCGTCGATCTGCTCGGGCGGACCGCCGATCACGGTCTGACTGGGTGCGGCGTAGACGCACACCTCCAGGCCGGGGAAATCACCGAACACGGTCTTGAGTTCGTCGGCCGAGTACTCCACCAGCGCCATCAGCCGGATGTATTCGCCGAACAGCATCGCTTCGCCCTCGCCCATCAGGTGCGAGCGGGAGCAGATCACCCGGGTGGCGTCCGCAAGTGACAGACCGCCGGCGAAGTAGGCCGACGCGGGCTCACCGAGCGACTGACCAACGACCGCAGCGGGTTTGGCGCCGTGGTGCTTGAGCAGCTCACCCAGCGCGATCTGGATCGCGAAGATGACGACGTTGGAAGTCTCGATGCCGTATTCGTGCGAGTCGTCGAGGATGAGCTCGAGCACCGAGTAACCGCGCTCGTCCTGGATCAGCGCGTCGACCTTCTCGATCCACTCGGCGAAGACCTCGTTGCGCAGGTACAGGTTCTTGCCCATCTTGCGGTGCTGCGCGCCGAAACCGGCCATCGCCCACACCGGCCCGCTGGTCACCGGCCCGTCGGTGCTGAATACGTTCGGCCGCTGCTTGCCCTCGGCGATCGCCCGCAGGCCCTTGATGGCCTCTTCATGGTCGTGGGCCAGCACCACCGCGCGCGAGCGGCCGTGGTTGCGCCGCGACAGCGCCCGGCCGATCGATTCCAGCGAAGACGCCTGCCCCTCCGGGCTTTCCATCCAGTCCGCGAGTTCGGCGGCGCCGGTCTTCTTGCGCGACGTCAGAAACGCCGACACCGCGAGCGGGATCAGCGGCTTGGTCGGCTCGGATTCCTGTTGTGCGGCAAGCTCTTCCAGTGCGATCTGCTTGAGGCGCAACGCCTCGTCGGTCACGCCCGGAAGCTCGTATTCCTCCTCCTCGGGCGCCGAAGCGTCGGGGATGATGTTGCCGAAGTCGTCGAACCGCAGCGAGTGGCTTTCGAGTGTGGCCGCAGCGGCCGGTTCCTCGCCCGCGTCCGCCGGCGCGATGACTTGAGCTTGCGGCTCTTCGCGCTCGATGACGTCGCGGGGCAGCACCTCACGCACCACCAGGTGCGCGTTGGCCCCACCGAAGCCGAAGCTGGACACGCCGGCCAGCGCGTAGCCGCCGTAACGCGGCCAATCACTGGCGCTGTCAATGACTTTCAACCGCATGCCGTCGAAGTCGATGTAGGGGCTCGGCCCGGCGAAGTTGATCGACGGCGGCAGCTTGTCGTGCTGCAGGGCCAGCACCACCTTGGCCAGGCTGGCCGCACCCGCCGCCGACTCCAGGTGTCCCACATTGGTTTTCACCGCGCCCAGCAATGCCGGACGGTCGGCGGGACGGCCCCGACCGACGATGCGGCCCAAGGCCTCCGCCTCGATCGGGTCACCCAGCACGGTGCCGGTGCCGTGCGCCTCGATGTAGTCGACGGTGCGCGGATCGATGCCGGCGTCCTTGTACGCCCGGCGCAGCACCTCGGCCTGAGCGTCCTGATTGGGGGCGATCAGGCCGTTGGACCGGCCGTCGTGGTTGACCGCGCTGCCGGCGATGACGGCCAGGATCTGGTCGCCGTCGCGGCGGGCGTCGTCGACCCGCTTGAGCACGAACATGCCGCCACCCTCGGAACGGGTGTAACCGTCGGCGTCCGACGAGAACGACTTGATCCGGCCGTCGGGGGCCAGTACCGCGCCGATCTCGTCGAAGCCGAGCGTCACCAACGGCGTCAGCAGCGCATTGACACCACCGGCGACCGCGACGTCGCACTCGCCGTTGCGCAGTGCCTGCACCGCCTGATGCGTGGCCACCAGCGAGCTGGAGCAGGCGGTGTCCAGCGCGACCGAGGGGCCGCGGAAGTCGTAGAAGTAGGACACCCGGTTGGCGATGATCGAGCTGGCGGTGCCGGTGATCGCGTACGGGTGCGCGACGGTCGGGTCGGAGACCGCCAGGAATTGGTAGTCGTTGTTGGAGAAGCCGACGTAGACGCCGACGGACTCGCCGCGCAGGCTCGAGGCCGGGATGCGGGCGTGCTCGAGCGCTTCCCAGGTGAGCTCCAGCGCCATCCGCTGCTGCGGGTCGATGTTGTCGGCCTCGGTCTTGGCGACCGCGAAGAACTCCGAGTCGAAGCCCTTGATGTCTTTGAGGTAGCCGCCGCGGGTGCGGGCGGTGCCGACGCGCTCGGCGATGCGCGGCTCCTCGAGGAATTCCGACCAGCGGCCCTCGGGCAGATCGGTGATGGCGTCGCGGCCCTCCATCAACGCCGCCCAGGTCTCGTCCGGGGAGTTCATGTCGCCGGGGAACCGGGTGGACAGACCCACGATCGCGATGTCGACACGCTCGGCCGGACCGGTACGGGTCCAGTCGGCGGAGTCGAGCTCGTCATCGGCGACCTCGGGCTCACCTTCGATGATTCGGGTGGCCAGCGACTCGATGGTCGGGTGCTGGAAGGCGACCGCGACCGACAGGGTGACACCGGTCATGTCCTCGATGTCGGCGGCCATCGCCACCGCATCCCGCGACGCCAGGCCCAGCTCGACCATCGGCACCGACTCGTCGATGTCGTCGGGAGATTTCCCGACCGCCCGGCCCACCCAGTTGCGCAGCCATTCGCGCATCTCGGGCACGGTCATGTCGGTCTTTTTAGCGGGCGGTGTGGCCGGCGGTGTGGCGGGCACCTCCCCGTCAGGGCCCGGGGTGTGGTTTTCGGGGTGCTCAGTGTCAGCCATGGTCCTTCGAGATTCAGTCAGTGGAGCTGGCGAAGGCCGTCGGGGAGCCGACGCCGCTTCGCAGACTGCCGTCGAGGTAAGCCGCGCGGCAGGCGCGGTGCCCGATCTTGCCGCTGGAGGTACGCGGAATGGTTCCGGCCTGCACCAGCAGCAGGTCGCGGACGGTCACGCCGTGGCGCACCGCGATGGCCGCCCGGATGTCGTCGGCGATCGGCTGGTAGTCCAGTTTGTGTGTCCCGGGGGCGCGTTCGGCGACGATCACCAGCTGCTCGGAGCCGTCGTCGGGGTCGTACTTGATGCCGGCGTGCGGGTTGTCGAACACTTCCTTGGGCAGCTGATTGGCCGGCACCGAGAAGGCGGCCACGTAACCGGTGCGCAGCGCCTTGCTGGCTTCCTGCGCCGAGTACTCGAGGTCCTGCGGGTAGTGGTTGCGGCCGTCGATGATGACCAGGTCCTTGATGCGGCCGGCGATGTAGAGGTGGCCCTTGTGGTAGGTGCCGTAGTCGCCGGTCTTGACCCACATGCCGTCGTCGGGGGCGCCTTCGGCGTGCGACTGGCTGATCCGCGACTTGAGGATGTTGCGGAAGACGTCGTTGGTCTCTTCTTCCTTGCCCCAGTAGCCGATGCCCAGGTTGTTCCCGTGCAGCCAGATCTCGCCGATCTGACCGTCCGGCAGCTCGCTCGCGGTCTCCGGGTCGACGATGACGGCCCACTCGTCGACGCCGATGACGCCGGCGGAAACCTGGGAAACGGCCTTCGGCGAATCGGCGGGCACCTCGACGAAACGCTGCTTGTTCAGCTCATCACGGTCGACGTGGATGACGGTCGGCGCCTCGTCCATCGGCGTGGTGGAGACGAACAGCGTCGCCTCGGCCAGGCCGTAGGACGGCTTGATCGCAGTCTCGCGCAGGCCGTAGGGCGAGAACGCGTCGTAGAACTTGCGCATCGACGCCGGCGACACCGGCTCGCTGCCGTTCAGGATGGCCTTGACGTTGCTCAGGTCCAGCGGCGGCTCGCCCTCTTTGGGCACCCCGCGCACGGCCGCATGCTCGAACGCGAAGTTCGGCGCCACCGTGATGACTTCGCAGTCCGGGGCATCCTCGGGCTTGCGCGCCATCTCGCGGATCCACCGGCCGGGCCGGCGCACGAAGGCGGCCGGCGTCATGAAGGTGAAGTTGTGCCCGATCACCGGCGACAGCAGCGCGGTGATCAGCCCCATGTCGTGGAAGAACGGCAGCCAGGACAGGCCGCGGTCCGCCTCCTTGCCTTCCAGGCCGTTGAGCACCTGCAGCACGTTGGTGGGCAGGTTCAGGTGGGTGATCGCCACGCCGGTCGGGGTGCGGGTGGAGCCGGAGGTGTACTGCAGGTAGGCGATGGTGTTCTCGGTGGCCTCGGGCGGCTCCCAGGTCGACGCGACCTCGTTGGGCACCGCGTCGACGGCGATGACGCGGGGGCGCTCCTTGGCCGACCGGGCGCGGATGAACTTGCGGACGCCCTCGGCGGCCTCGGTGGTGGTCAGGATCGTCGACGGGGTGCAGTCGTCGAGCACGGCATGCAGGCGACCGACGTGGCCGGGCTCGCTCGGGTCGAACAGCGGCACCGCGATCCGGCCGGCGTACAGCGCGCCGAAGAGCGCGACGAGGTAGTTCAGGTTCTGTGGGCAGAGCACGGCGATGCGGTCGTCGGGCTGGGTGACCTGTTGCAGCCGGGCGCCGACGGCGCGGTTGCGGGCACTGAACTCCGACCAGGAGATGTCGCAGGCGACGCCGTCACGTTCGGTCGAGAAGTCCAGGAACCGGTAGGCGAGCTTGTCGCCGCGAACCTTGGCCCATTTCTCAACGTGCTTGACCAAGTTGGTGTTGTCCGGGAACTTGATCTTGCCGTTCACGATGAACGGGTTGTGGTAGGGCATGCCGCTCTCCTGTCGCACCTGTTTTCGGTCGGCTCGGCCGACGCTTTGTTCCTTGGTCGGCTGCGCCGACGGCTTCGTTTTTCAGCCGGCTATGCCGACCGTTTCATGTCTACGCATGCGCACCGGACCTCGCACGGCACCCGATGGGGAACGCCGGCCGTGTGCCGCCCAGCCGGCATCGACCCCGACTGAGTGCGCGACGAAGGTCCGATAGCTCTTAAATTCCTCTTAATGTAGCGGGGCTGCCTACGGCAGACCAAATCACAAGGTACCGCTGATGGCCACCGGCAACCGCTACCTGAGGCTTGTGTCCCATCGCCTCGGTCATCCGTGTTTCGGTTGTGGCGCATTTGCGATCAGACCGTGAGCCCAGTTCAGCGTCCAGTCGGTGGCCGGCGCCCCGTCGATGCTCCAGCACTGCGTGGTTGCGTACAGGGCATGGACCGGCTGGCCGGCGCCGCCGGCCAGGGTGTTCAATGTGGCCGGCAGGTTGGCGATGCTGAAGGCTTCCTGCGGGGCGGCGCAGATCAGGTCACCCGGCGCGCAGATCTCGTTGGTCCTGCCGTTGAGGTCGCCGAAGCCACCAGGGCGCTCGCCGGTCATGGTCAGCCCCAACCCGGACAGGATGGGCACCTCGTGCAGCGTGACCTCGGCGCCCTGCCCCGGCGGGTTGGGACCGATGTCGTTGCCCACCCCCATCTGGCGACGACCGTCCGCGATCAACGTCACACCCAGCACCAGGTCCTCGTCGACGGGTCCGCGGCCATTGCCGATGTCGCTGGCGATATCGCCCGCGATCACCGCGCCCTGCGAAAAGCCCATCAGCACATAACTGGTCAGCGGGCATTTGGTGTTCATATCCGTCATCGCCTGCACCGTCGCGCGCGTGCCTTCGGCCCGGCTGGCGTTGTAGGACATCTGCGGGTCGCCACTCAGCGGATTGTGGAACTGTGCGGTGTACGGCGTGGTGTACGCCTGTACCCGCGAGGAGGGGAATTGCTGGGTGAGGTCCGCGGTCGCCTTGTGCAGCAACGCGTTGGGAAATTGGACGGGGTTGGCGGGGTCGTCCTGTACGGCGGACTCCCACGTGCCGGGAACGTTGACCAGCAGCACGTCGGGGCAGGAGGCGTCTTGAGAGGCGGGTCGCGGCTTGTGCGGGTGCGACGTTGTCGAGGGCGGCGGCAGCACACCCGGCGGCACCGCACTGGGCTCCGACTGGTGGCCGCGCAATAAGGTCACCGCGGCCAAGATGGCCAACAGGACGACGCCGGCAACCGAGATAGCGGCGACCCAGGCCAGGGTGCGTTGACGCTTACGCCGCGCGCTTTTAGCCATGTTCTCCTGCCAGCAGAGTCAGTGGATCGCAGCGACGCGGTCCTCCCGACCCCTGCTGCACCCCCTACACGGTACCGGCTCGTCCGAGCGGGTCAGCCCGGCAGCAACCGCTAACGAATGGCGCCGACGATGTCGCCGGACATCGCGCCCAGCTGCCCCGACCACGAGCCCCAGCCGTTGTCGCCGCCACCGGGAAAGTCGAAGTGGCCGTTGTGTCCGCCGTTGCTGCGGTACTGCTGATAGAACTCACGCGAACTACCCATCGCGGCGCCGGCCTGGCCGATCATCGCGGCGTCGTCGCCGCCCATGTTCGTCGGGCTGTAGACCCAGACCCGGGTGTTGTTCTGGGCCAGCAGCGAGGCGTGCACATAGGGGTCGTGCCACTTCCACCGGCCCAGCTGCGGGGCGCCCCACATGCCGTTGCCGTCGACGCCGCCGAACTGCTGCAGGCCGGCCAGGATCGCGCCGTTGTAATTGGTGCTCGACGGGTAGAGGAATCCGGACAGCGAGCCCGCGAAACCGAACCGGTCGGGGTGGAAGGCGGCCAGCGCCATCGCGCCGTAGCCGCCCTGCGAGGCGCCGACGGCGCCGTGCCCGCCCGGCGCCAGGCCCTTGTTGGCGGCCAGCCAATCGGGCAGCTCGCTGGACAGGAACGTGTCCCACTGCTTGCTGCCGTCCTGCTCCCAGTTGGTGTACATGCTCCAGGCGCCGCCGGCCGGGGCCACCACCGAAATGCCCTTGCCGGCCAGCGTGTTCATCCCGTTACCGGCGGTGACCCAGTTACTCACGTCCGGGGCGGCATTGAAGGCGTCCAGCAGATAGACCGCGTGCGGGCCGCCGGCCAGGAAGGCGACCGGAATGTCTCGACCCATCGCCGCCGAGGGAACCATCAGGCTTTCGTAGCCCGCCGCCCTGGCTTTGCCGACGGTGCCAGCGGTCTGCAAAGCGAAGGCCAGTCCGGCCGCCAGCACGGCTAGGCAAAACACCCGAAAAAGCGCCGACATACCCCGCAGGACCGTCATGTCCACCCTCCATCGTCTAGGTCGCTGAATGCACATTAGCCAGCGGCGTAGTTCCCCCGCCCGCGGTTAGTGAATCAAATCACACATACCGCAAACAACCAGCGGCGGAAACCCCGAAAGGTTCCCGCCGCTGGTCGTAATGCTTGGAGTGGTTAGGTGCCCTGGCCGGTACCGGCGCCCTGGTTTCCGGCGTTGGCGGTGGCGGCCGTGGCCGGACCCGCACCCGGGGTGGCGCCCAGGATCGACTGCAGCTCAGGCTTCATCGCCTGCAGCTGCGCGCCCCAATAGGGCCAGTCGTGGGTGCCGTTGTCGTCGAAGTGCCACACCGCGTTGTTCCCACCGGCGGCGCTGTAGGCGTCCTTGAACTTCAGGTTGCTGGTCCGCACGAAGCCCTCCAGGAACTTCGCCGGCAGGTTGTCGCCACCCAGGTCGGACGGCTTGCCGTTACCGCAGTACACCCAGATCCGGGTGTTGTTGGCGACGAGCTTGCCGACCTGCAGCGACGGGTCGTTGCGCGCCCACGCCGGGTCCTCCTTCGGGCCCCACATGTCGGCGGCCTTGTAGCCACCGGCATCACCCATGGACAGGCCGATCAGCGACGGGCCCATGCCCTGCGACGGGTCAAGCAGCGCCGACAGCGACCCGGCGTAGACGAACTGCTGCGGGTGGTAGGCGGCCAGGATCAGCGCCGACGAACCGGCCATCGACAGACCGACGACAGCGCTGCCGGCCGGCTTGACCTGCTTCTCGCTGTTCAGGTACGCCGGTAGCTCGCTGGTCAGGAAGGTTTCCCACTTGTACGTGGTGCAGCCGGCCTTACCGCAGGCGGGCTTGTACCAGTCGGAGTAGAAGCTGGACTGGCCACCGACCGGCATGGCAACCGAGATGCCGGACTGGTTGTACCACTCGAACGCCGGGGTGTTGATGTCCCAGCCGTTGAAGTCATCTTGCGCACGCATCCCGTCGAGCAGGTACAGCGCGGGCGAGTTGGCTCCACCGCTCTGGAACTGAACCTTGATGTCGCGGCCCATTGCCGCAGACGGAACCTGCAGGTACTCCACCGGCAGACCGGGGCGCGAGAAGGCCCCGGCTGTCGCCGAGCCCCCGACGGCGCCAATCAGGCCCGAGAGCAGCGCCGCACCGGCGGCCGCCACGACGAGCCGGCGCGGCATACCCGCCACGGCGCCGCGCAATCTGTCGACAAGCGTCATCCTTGCTTCCTCATCCTTCTTGCGGCCTTTCGGCACATTTCACCGATCGGGCCGCTTCTTGATTGGGTCGAACTGCCTGCGCATACCCGTTGCCCGGTTCCTCCTCGGGCCGTCATGGCCCGCATCGTCGCCGCGCGAAGCGCAGGAGTGCTCGTGTAGTCAACCACACGTTGTACCGTTCGGTCGCATCGAGGAGCGCCCGCCAACCACCGAGCAACCCTCGTACCCAGCGGTTTTCACTTCAAACATGTGTCTAAAAAGCCTTGTCTTCGCATGTGCTTAACCAGCCTTGCCAGCTGGTGAGAGGCCAAATGTGATGTTGCTGGCATTTTTTCGTGACCAACATGCAGTGATTTGCTCGGAATGTGCCGAATTTTCTTCTGCGCAACCCTTACTCGCGCGGTGGCGGCGGGATCTGTTCGGGCACCGGTAGTCCGCACCGGGCGAGTTCGTAGCGCGGCACCCGGTCGATCCGGTAACCGGTGAATCGGAAGGAATTCACCAGGTTGGACAGGAATCGGTGCGGGGTCATCGGCGCACGCACCGAGCTGAGCACCGCCTTGGTGTCGGGGCATTGCAGCGCGGCGACGGCTTCTGCGACCCACTGCTGGTCAAGATAGCCCGGAACTCCGGGGTACATCTTGACCCACGGACCGTCGGCGATCACCCAGTCCGGGAAGAGGTTCTTGTCGTGACCGATACGGCCGTGTTTGAGCCGTTCGGTGTGCTGGGCAAGCGGATTCGCCAAACCGATCTGATCGATCACCCTGACGTCGAGCCCGACATTCATGCCCACCATCCCAAGGTTGGTGAAAAACACTGCATGCTGCGGCTTTTGGGGCGGGCTTCCCGGCGCCGGCTGCAGCATCGGGACCAGGTCCCATTGGATGTAGTTGCCCGACGGCAGCAGTAACGCGCCTTCAGGAGTGTTGTTGAGGGCGGTCAGGATGGCCGCCATCCTCGGATATCCCAGGTAATCCGCCGCGGTCAGCGGATGCGCCTGACCGGTGGCCTGGGCATAGAAGCGACGCTCGTCGACGATGCCCGAGTAGGTCACGTGGGTGGCGTCGTCGCCCATCCCCGGCGAGTTCGCCGCCCACAGTGCCCATCCGGCCAAACCCAGCCACAACGCGCTCGCGGCGCCGGCCACCCAGTTACCGGTCTCCCGCGAATAGTCCTGGCCGTCCGGGACGGCGATCGGGATGACCGCGACCGGGGCCAGCAGACAAAACAACGGGGCCAGCAGCACCCGGGCGTGCATGAAGTCGCCGCCCTGGCGAATCCAATAGAGCGCCTGCAGCAAACCGCTGATCAGGACCCACGCCACCACCGCCGCCGGGCTGTGCACGGCCCGGGCCCACCGCCCGTAGTTGGGCGCCAGCGCGGGGCGCAGGAACGACGGCCGTCGCCGGGCCGCGAACAGCAGCACGCCCAGCGGTACGAGCAGCACCAGCGGGACCCACACCGCATACGGCGCGTCGAAGTTGGAGAGGTAGATCATGCCCTGGGACCACTTGTCCCCGGCCGCGTCCTTGGCCAGCGCGGTGCCTGGCACCAACAGGCCGTAGTAGCCCATCCGGAAGACCTCATAGCCGACCGGCAGTAAACCCCCGGCCACCACGACCAGCACCCGGTGCCGCCAGGTCCGCGCCGCGACCAGCATCATGATCAGCGCCAGTCCACCCATCAACGCCAGCTCCGGCCGGACCAGCACGCTGAACCCGGCCACGAAGGCCAGGGCGCCGGCGAACACTCTGTTGTCCACGCGGTTGCGCACCGGCTGCGCCCAGCAGACCATCATCCACCAGAGCAATCCCAGATAGGCGAGCGCCAAACCGCTTTCCAGTCCCGACGTGGCGAAGTCCCGCGCCGGTGGCAGCGCGATGTACACCAGCGCCCCGGCCGGCAACACAATGGCCTTGCGGCCCCGCAGGCTCGGGGCATACAACCGCGCGGCGCCCAGCATCAGCAGCGCCACGCCCAGCACCGAAAGCCCCAGTGCCAGTGCCAGTGCCACGTATTCCATGCGCATCGGGCCGCCGACCCAGCTGCCGGCGTACATCAAATAGGTCCAGGCCGTCGAGGTGTTTGCCTCCACCCGCTCACCCTGGTTGAACACCGGTCCGTTGCCGGCGAGCAGATTGCGCACGGTGCGCAGCACGATGAGTCCGTCGTCGGCGATCCACCGCCGCTGCCAACTCCCCCAGCCGAACAACAGCGCGACTACCGCCACGCTGACCCACAGACTGACCCGCACCATGGTGGTGTACGGAAAAACCGGCCAGCCCGGCCGCCTGATCACCGGCCGGCTCCGCATCATCCGCGCCTTGAGCGCCTGAAGTTCGGGGCTAACCGAAGGCAACAGCGGCTCCCACTGTTGCGATCCAGGCTAGGAACAGCAGCTGCAGCACCCGGTCTCGCAGTGCGATGTCCTCGGGTTCGCCGGCCAGCCCGCCGTCCACGTCGACCGCGTAGCGCAGGATCGCGATGGTGAACGGCACCAGCGACACCGCGTACCAGGACCCCGAGTGGTGGTCGCGCTCGAACGCCCACAGGCCGTAGCAGATCACCACCGCGGTGGCCGACATCGTCCAGACGAATCGCAGGTAGGTGCTGGTGTAGCTCTCCAGCGACTTGCGGATCTTGGCGCCGGTGCGCTCGGCGACCTGCAATTCGGCGTAGCGCTTGCCGGCCACCATGAACAGCGACGCGAAGGCGGCTGACAACAGGAACCATTGGGACAGCGGGATTTCGGTGGCCACGCCACCGGCGATGGCGCGCAGCAGGTATGCCGACGACACGACGCAAATGTCAAGGACGGCTTGATGTTTGAGGCCGAAGCAGTACGCCAGCTGCATGGCCAGGTAAATGGCCATCACCAGCGTCAGGTTCGGCGTCACCAGCCATGCGATGCCCAGCGAGGCCGCACCCAGCAGCACCGCCAAGAAGTAAGCCAGCCACTCGGGGACGATGCCGGCCGCGATCGGACGGAACCTTTTGGTCGGGTGCTCCCGGTCGGCCTCGACATCGCGCACATCATTGACCAAATAGACCGACGACGCCGCCAGGCTGAACACCACGAACGCCAATGCCACCTGGGTGAGCATCTGGCTGTAGTCGTATCGAATGCCGCTGCCCAGCCCGGCCACCGGCGCGGCCAGCACCAATACGTTCTTCACCCACTGCCGGGGGCGGATCGCCTTGATCACTCCGGTGATCAGGTTGGCCTGGGGTCGGGTCACGACGTCCTCACTCATTTGGCTTCACCTCTTGTGACCTTTGCTGCGCGACGCGCGATCGCCGCAACGACGGCACCGAGGGCAATGCCGCAGGCCACGTCGCTGGGGTAGTGCACTCCCAGCAGCATCCGCGACACCGCCATCGGCGGCACCAAGACCGCGGGCAACGGCAGACCGGTGGTCCGGCCCATCAGAAGGGCGGCGGCCGTGGTGGAAGTTGCATGTGCGGAAGGAAAACTCAGCCGGCTGGGGGTGCCGACGTTCACCACCACGGCCGGGTCATGCGGCCGCTGGCGACGCACGATCCGCTTGACGACGACGGCGGCGGCGTGTGCGACGAATGCCCCGGCCCCTGCCACCAGCCAATCCCATCGTCGCTTCGGCGAAAGCAGAGCTCCGAGTGCGGCTACGGCCACCCAGCCGATGCTGTGCTCGCCGAAGTGGGACAGGGCGCGGGCCACCGTTAGCGCCCCGGGGCGATCGCTCAATGCCGCCTGGACGGCGACCAGCGCGGCCACTTCGCCGCGCGGCGCCTCTGCAGCAGCGGCGTCAGGCATGTTCTGCGGCTGGCAGCAACGCCGTCTCCCACTTCTGCTTGCTGGACAACACAGGCAGCGCGTCGCGATACACCCGGCGCATCTCGCCGAACCGGCTGAGCAACTGACGCTGACGCCGCAGCGATTTGAACAACAGCGAGAACATCTTTCGCCGGTCCCGCTGCCGGTAGACCACGCCGCAGCCGTCGGCCGTGGTAACCGTCACACCGTCGACCGTGCACAGCCGGAACCAGCGGGCATCCTGTGTCGGCACGTTGTACTCGGGCCGGATGTGGGATTCCGTGTCCTCCTTGGTGATGTTGTGCAGAATGCCGCGGGCCAGCCGGTAGCCGATCGATACCGGGTTCACCGGTGGCTTCATCGCCTTGCTTTGGTGTTGCGGCGACGCGAGTTCGCTCGCCGCGGGCAGCACCACCGCGTCCGGGTATTCCTTACGCAGCCGATGCACCTCGGGCAACGCCGATTCCAGGATCGAGAAGATGTGTTCGGGCCCGGCGAGGAAGTCGTCGATGGCCCTGTTCTGGATTGCCACCGTCGAATATTCAAGGCAAGCAAGGTGTTTCAGGGTGGCCTTGAGGTGGCTGCGGACCAGGCCGGTGATGTCGCCGTCCCAGTGCAGCGCCGCCACCACCAGCCGGTTACGCAGATGGAAGTAGGCCTGCCAGTCGATGGCGTCGTCCTTGTCGCTCCAGGCCATGTGCCAGATCGCCGCACCGGGCAGCGTGACGGTCGGGTACCCGTGCTCGCCCGCCCGCAGACCGTACTCGGCGTCATCCCATTTGATGAACAGCGGCAACGGCTGGCCCAGTTCCTCGGCGACTTGCCGCGGGATCATGCAGGTCCACCAGCCGTTGAAATCGACATCGATACGCCGGTGCAGCAGCGCGCTGCGAGAGTTCTTGTCGCTCAACGGATATTGAGCGAAGTCGTGGTCGTACTCAGCGTGCGGCGCGGCGGTCCACATGAAGTTCGACTGGTCGACGACCTCACCCATGATGTGCAGGTGTGAGGGCTCCTGCAGGTTGAGCATCTGACCGCCGATCAGCATCGGCGACTTGGCGAAGCGGTGCAACGCCAGCACCCGCAAGATCGAGTCCGGTTCGATGCGGATGTCATCGTCCATGAACAGAATTTGTTGGCAGTCCGTATTTTTCAGCGCCTCGTACATCACCCGGCTGTAACCGCCGGAACCACCGAGGTTGGGCTGGTTGTGGATGGACAGCCGATTGCCCAGGCCCGCGGCCGCTGCCGGGAAGTCCGGATGGTCGCGCACCTTGCGGACGCCTTGGTCCGGGACGATGACCGCACCGATCACCGCGTCCACCAACGGATCCGCGGTGAGGTCGGCTAGCGCGTTGACGCAGTCGGCGGGGCGGTTGAAGGTGGGAATGCCGACGGCGACGTTGGCCGTGCCCGGGGCTGGCTCGGTCGCGTACCAGCCACCGCTGACCAAGTTGACGTCGGTGTCGGTGGTGATGTCGAACCAGATCCAGCCGCCGTCCTCGAAAGGCTTGAGCGCCACCTCGATCTCGACGATGGCGGGCTGCTCGTCGGTGCCGACGAATTGACGTCCCTCCACCGAGATCCGCACCCCGGTGGCCTTGGTCCGGTACACGTCGACGCGGCCGGTTCCGGTCAGTTCGACCCGCAGCACCACCGACTGACAGATGGACCAGCGCCGCCAGTAGCTGGCCGGAAAAGCGTTGAAGTAGGTGGCGAACGACACCTCGGACTCTCTGCCGATCTCCAGCGACGTTCGGCTGGTGGCGTGTGCACGCCGGGCGTTGGTCGTCGACTCGTCGAGATACAGCTTGCGCACGTCGAGCGGCTCGCCGGGACGGGGCAGGATGATTCGGGACAGCAGGCTCACGGCAGTCATTAGGCGCCACTCCTCATCGTGTCGCTCTGCATTGTCGTGGCGCGCATCAGCGAGCGCCTTCCTCGTTGTTCTGGGCATCGGTCAGGGACGCGCCGTCACGTAGGTGCGGCGCCAGGACGTTGTCGTACATGTTCAAAGCGCTGGCGATGGCCATGTGCATATCCAGATATTGGTAGGTGCCCAGCCGGCCGCCGAACAGTACCTTCGACGAGGCGGTCTCGGACTTCGCCCTGGCGCGATAGGCGGCCAGCAGGGCACGGTCGGCCTCGGTGTTGATCGGGTAATAGGGCTCGTCGTCGTCTTCGGCGAAGCGCGAGTACTCCCGCATGATCACGGTCTTGTCGGTCGGATAGTCGCGCTCGGTGTGGAAGTGGCGGAACTCGTGGATACGCGTGTAGGGCACGTCGAGGTCGTTGTAGTTCATCACCGGTGTGCCCTGAAAATCCCCGATGGGCAGCACTTCCAGTTCGAAGTCCAGGGTGCGCCAGCCCAGCCGGCCCTCGGCGTAGTCGAAGTAGCGGTCCAGCGGCCCGGTGTAGACGACCGGCGCCTCGGGACTGTCCGCGCGCAGTTGGTCGCGCACGTCGAACCAGTCGGTGTCCAGCCTGACCTCGATGCGGTCGTCGGCGGCCATGTTCTTCAGCCAGGCCGTGTAGCCGTCCGCGGGCAAACCCTCGTAGGTGTCGCTGAAGTAACGGTTGTCGAAGGTGTAGCGCACCGGCAGCCGGGTGATGTTGGCCGCCGGCAATTCCTTGGGGTCGGTCTGCCACTGCTTGGCCGTGTACCCCTTGACGAACGCCTCGTAGAGCGGCCGGCCGATCAGCGAGATCGCCTTCTCCTCGAGGTTCTGCGCGTCGGCGGTGTCGATTTCGGCGGCCTGCTCGGCGATGAGCTTGCGGGCTTCCTCGGGGGTGAAGTACTTGCCGAAGAACTGCGACACCAGGCCCAGTCCCATCGGGAATTGGTAGGCCTGGCCGTTGTGCATTGCGAAGACGCGGTGGCGGTAATCGGTGAAGTCGGTGAACTGCCGCACGTAGTCCCAGACCCTCTTGTTGGAGGTGTGGAACAGGTGGGCACCGTACTTGTGTACCTCGATGCCGGTGTGCGGCTCGGCTTCTGAGTAGGCGTTGCCGCCGATGTGCGGGCGGCGGTCCACGACGAGGACGCGCTTCCCGAGTTGGGTAGCTACGCGCTCGGCAATGGTCAGTCCAAAGAATCCAGAGCCGACGACGAAAAGATCGAAACGAGCGGTCATCGGTTGCTTAGGGTATCCGACCGCGTGGCCCTAACCCATTTGGCGAGGCCATGCAGCGGCGTCGGCCTTTTGACGACGGCCGTTGGGTGCCCGGGATCGACGATCACAGCCCGGGTCGCATTTGCCTCACGATTCAATATCACCACTCTAGTAACAGCATCACCACTCGTACCATCGACTTTGTGTGCATCCCACCAGCCAGAACCGGTGGGGCGCGCCGACACAACACATAGTCAGATAGAGGAGACTTCCGTGCCGAACCGACGCCGACGCAAGCTCTCAACAGCCATGAGCGCGGTTGCCGCCCTGGCAGTGGCGAGTCCTTGCGCATATTTCCTTGTGTACGAGTCGACCGCCGGCAACAAGGCGCCCGAGCATCATGAGTTCAAGCAGGCCGCGATGATGAGCGACCTGCCCGGCGAGCTGATGGGCGCGCTTTCGCAGGGCTTGTCGCAGTTCGGGATCAACATGCCCCAGGTGCCGGCCTTGACCGGGGGTGCGACGACCAGCTCACCAGGTCTCGGCGGTCCCGGCCTGGGCACTCCGGGCCTGGGAACTCCGGGCCTGGGAACTCCGGGGCTGGGGACAACGGGCCTGGGCACAACGGGCCTGACCAATCCGGGCATGACGAGCCCCGGGTTGACAAGTCCCGGTTTGACCAGCCCGGGGATGGCGCCGACGACGCCCGGGCTCACCGCGCCCGGCGCGTTGCCGACCACCCCCGGTGGCGGTATCGCCACCCCGGGTGCCGGGCTCAACCCGGCGCCGGAATCGATCGGCACCTCACTCGGCGACATCGCCGGGGCGCCGAGGCCCGGAGTGACCCCGGCCGGGCTGGTCAGGCCGGGGTTGGACAGCGCCGGGTTGAGCCCGGCACCCGGGGTGGCGATACCGCCACCGGGGGTGGTCGGCAACGCGCCGGGCGCGGTGAGCCCGGGCGTCG
>NZ_LZKU01000029.1 GCF_001672975.1 Mycobacterium sp. 1465703.0 | reverse complement strand
AATCCTTGATTGCTGACCGGCGGATACTGTTGCTCACAGCAACTGCGGGGACGCCACGGCCATCGTGAGTGCGGCGGAATCGAACTACTGCCCCTAACCAATCCTTGAGACGCCGCCGTTACGGCGTCTCCGTCATGCCGGCCCGGCGGCGAATGCCGCCACCGGCATTTCGACGCTGCCCTGGCAGGGACCGCGGTTGATGTCGGTGTGCCAGATGCCACGCAGCGATCCATCCGGCTGGGGTGTGTAGAACGCCCACGACCTGGCGGGTGCCCATACCTTCGAAACGCCTTCGCCCATATAGCAATCCCATTGGAAGTCGAAACGCTCGACCCACTTGGTCCCGTCCCAGGTGTAGTGCGAAGGTTGCGGCAGCGTCGGGTTCTTGGGGGCGGGGCCGTTGGTCGCGGTGGCCACGCACTTGCCCGACGTGCATGCGGTGGTGAAGTCGTAGTCCGCACTGAAGGTCGGCTCGGATTGCGTGGCGGCGACGCTGCTGCCGGACTTACCCGCCGCATACCTCACCAGCGAATATTTGCCGTTCCACGATGGTGTGATCGCGTTCGCGCGGAAGCCGGATTGGCCGACGACCAAGCCGGCGACGGCAACGAGCACCGCGATTACCCCAGACGCCGGCCGCATTGCGTCAATGGTGGGCGTTGGACGACGCAGCGCGATCTCGGCGCGGACACAATCGCGGTTTCGTGCGCGCGATTCACCCGCAGCGCAACAGAAACAGGGCGTAAGCGGCAATCGACTGAGCGTCGGCGATGACTCCCCCCTGGATCATCTGCTCGACCGCTGCACGGGAGAACCATGCGCTGCGCATGTCCTGTTCCTCGTGCTCGCGGTCGTGTTCCCCCTCGGCGATGCCGGTGGCCAAGAACACCCAGCCACGTTGGCTGGTCATTCCCGGAGCGACGTCGAGCTGGCCGAGCGCCTCGAACGACGTTGCGCTCAATCCGGTTTCCTCACGTAATTCACGCGCGGCCAGCTCGGCCGGCTGGGCGTCGGCCAGGCCGGGAGCGGTGCCCTGAGGAAACTCCCAGCGCCGCTCGCCAAGGGGATAGCGAAATTGCTCGACCAACCGAAAACGCTGCCCGTCGTAGGGCATCACCAGCGCATAGGCCGGCTTGTCGATGACACTGTAGATGCCTTCGCTACCGTCGGGGCGGCGGATGTCATCTTCTCGCAGCACGATCCACTGGTTGCGGTAAACCTCGCGGCTGGCGAGGCGTTCGATGAAAGTCACGCCGCCAGTATTGCGTCAATACCGCACCTGACGCGGTAGGAGTACCGTCCGAACCTATGCCGTCCCCAGAAGCCGTCACCGAGACCGTCAATCGCTACCTCGCGCTGCTTGCCACGGGCACCGCCGACGACATCGTGACGCTTTACGCAGCTGACGCCACCATCGAGGATCCGATCGGATCCGACATTCGTCGCGGCCATGACGCCATCCACGCGTTTTATGCGGGATTTCAGGACGCCAAGAAGGACACCGAACTCGCAGAAGTGCGGGTCTCCGGCAGCGAAGCCGCGTTCATGTGGCATCTGACACTCGACGCCGGTGAGAGCCGTACCCGAATCTCGCCGATCTCGACGATGTCGTTCGACGCGGACGCCAAGATCACATCGATGCGGGCGTTCTGGTCGCCCGCAGACGTTCAGGTCCTGTAGACCCGACGACTGCCGCCAATTCAGTTGGCACGCAGCTCAACTCGCAATTCTTTTCAAGAAGGCCCGCACGATCGTGGTGGCGTCGTCGTCCGCGCGCTGGTGTTCTGCCAAGTTGACCCCGCCCGAGCACCAATCGAGCGGCGCGCTCTTTATATGTCCTTTCATCCCTCTTCGCATTCAAGAACATGTCACGCTGGCATCAATCGACACAGTGCCCGATAGTCGTAGCAACGCGTGAGCGCCAATGTCATCAGAGGTGGGATTCATGAGCATGCGCCGCCACATCATCGTCAGCGGTGACGACGCGCTCGCGACGACGATCGCCGAGGAGCTGAACCGAGCGGGCGCAACCATCGTCAAGCTGCACAGCGAGGAGCTGCCCAGCGCCGACCTGGCCCGCGCCAGCGCTATCGTCTGCGCTGGGGACGACGACGCGAAGAACCTCGAAATCGCCTTGCTGGCAAGGAAAACGAATCCGAATGTGCGCGTGGTGGCCCGCTTGGGGAACGACGTGCTGCGTGCGGCGGTGGCCGCCGACAACGGCCCCGGCGCCATCCTGGACGTCGCCGACCTCGCGGCGCCGTCGGTGGTCGAGGCCTGTTTGGCGAGCAACACGCACCCGGTCGAAGCGGCCGGCATCGAATTCCTGGTGTCGGGGGCCGAGGCGCCCCGCGACGCGACCCTTCGCGAGATCTACGGCGACCTGGCACCGGTTGCCGTGATTCACTGCGAGAACTCCGACACTCCCGACGAGGTGGTGCCGTGCCCCGGGAGAGATCATCAGGTGCGCGCCGGCGATTGGACCGCCATGATCGGCAGCGCCGAAGAGCTGGCCGCACGCGGCATACGAACGCCCCGGCAGACCGCCACGCGCTCTCGCCAATCCTGGATGCGGCGGATCTCCGACGCCGCGCGCGCGATGCGCGACGACGTCAATCCCATGCTGTTCCCCGCGTTGCTGCTCGCGCTCAGCCTGTTGCTCGCCGCGACAATCGTCGTGCACTTCTCCTATACGAAGCCACGACTGTCCTGGTTGGACGCCCTGTATTTCACCGCGGAGACCATCACCACCGTGGGCTACGGCGAATTCGGCTTCGCCCAGCAATCGGCGTGGCTGCGCATATTCGCCGTCGCGCTGATGTTCGCGGGCGTGACCACCACCGCGCTGCTCGTCGCATTCTTGGCGGACCTGCTGCTCTCGCGCCGCTTCCTGCAATCGGCCGGGGTGCGGCGGGTACGTCATCTGCGCAATCACATCATCGTCGTCGGACTCGGCTCGTTTGGTAGCCGCGTCGTCGGTGACCTGACCGCTGCCGGGTATGACGTCGCGGTGATCGAGCGCGACGAAAACAACCGATTCCTTTCGGCCGCAGCCGAACTCGACGTGCCGGTGATCTTCGGGGACGCGACACTGCGCCAGACGCTGGAGTCGGCCCGCGTCGACCGCGCCCGAGCCGTTGCGGTGCTCACTCAGGACGACATGGTCAACATCGAGACCGGAATCGTGCTGCGCGAGATGCTGGGTCCCCGGGTGATGCCCGAGGTCAACCGGCCCGATGTCCCGATAGTGTTGCGCATCTATGACCGGACCCTCGGCGACGCGGTGGCCAAGCGGTTCGGTTTTGAGAATGTTCGCTCGACCGTCGACCTGGCCGCTCCCTGGTTCATCGGTGCCGCGATGGGCCTGCAGGTGCTGGGCACCTTCTCGGTCGGACAGCGTTCATTCATGGTCGGCGGCATGCACGTGGCGGCCGGCAGCGAACTCGACGGGCTGCGGATGTTCGAGATGTCCACCCAAACCCGGGTCATCGCGATCACCCGCCGGAACACGCCCGTCGAACTGCACCCGCGCCGCGACGCCTGGCTGCGCGGTGGCGACACCGTCTACCTGGTGGGGCCGTACCGCGAGCTGCTGGAGACGCTACGCAAGGGGCAACCACCCCAGGAGCCCTCGGTCAGCGACGAGCGCACAGCGGACAAGGCGGCGACCTGAAGGCTGCGACCGGCCCCCGATTTCACTGGGACGTTCACGAAGTAGACCAGCCCAGCGGCCCATGGCCGTCGGATTCGTCCGCCTCGCCGTCCTGTCGGGCGGACCATCCGGCCAGCTCATGGCGGGCGGCGACGGTCACCGGATGCTGGTCCCCGAGAACGCGCGCCTCTTCTGCGACCAGCGCTTCCCACGCGGCGACTTCGTCCGCGACACCGCCCCGGTCCGGGGCCCAGAGGGTGAACATGTGCCGGGCCATCAGCAGGTGGACGTGGTCGTGGCCCAGCTTGTCGCGCAGATCGCCGATCAGAGGTTCGAGCTCGGCCACGGCTGCTGGGATGTCACCAGCCCGGCCCCGCCAGATCGCCAGCATCAATCTGGTACCGAGGGTGTCGGCGTGGTCGTCGCCCAGCACGCGCCGGCGCGCGGTGAGCACCTGTTCGCCCTCGGCCATCGCGCCCACGAGATCGCCTATTTCCCAACGCTTCTCGGCGACCTTTTCGCGTGCGACCAGCACACTTTCGTGTTCGGCGCCCAGGACGCGCTGTTCGTCGGCGAAAAGCTGCGACCATTCGGCAAGCGACGACAGCGAAGGTTGCTGCCGCCCCGCCAACAGGTGGCGAGCGGTCAGGGTGCTGAGATGATCGGGGCCGAGCACCTCAACGAGGTCCGGGATCAGCCGCGCAAACTCTTCGTATGCCACCGCATCATCGCCGGCGCGCAGCTGCAAGGTAGCCAGCGAGACCTTGAGTTCCAAGGCCGTGGGATGACGCTCGCCCAACGTTGCCCGACACAGCGTCACCAGTTCGTTTGCCTGGCGGGCGGCCCCGGCGTAATCACCGTTGCTCGCGCACTCCGTCATCAACCCGGTCAGTTCGGCCAGCGGGGCGGGCAACTCCTGCTGCGTCATGCCGGTAATGAAATCGCCGCCGGGGCGACACGGCAATTCACCCCGTTCTACCTGCGGCTCCGCTACAGCCGCGCGGCCACCTCCGCGGCGCGGAGAAGCTGAGCGATATCCGAGCTCGTCGGAATCAACTGGACTTCGTCGGTGCCGATCTCCTCGAACCTGCGCAACACGTCCAGAAGCTCATCCTCACTGCCGGCCCAGCCGGTCATCGGCGCCATCGCGTCGACGTATTCGGCCGGTATCCAGTTCATGTAGCGCCGCAGATGACGGTGGATTTGGGCACGAGATTCCTCGGGCGAGCCGAACGCGAACCAAAACGACGTGATCAGATGGGGTTTGGGCTTGCCGGCGCGGGCCCATGCCTCGCGCGTCACGTCGAACAGTTCGTTTTGCTTGGCGACATCGAGGTCCAGGGTGGTGCCGGCCAGCCCGTCGGCCCACGCGGCCGCGCTGCGGATGGTTTTCGGCCCGATACTGCCGACGAAAAGCGGCGGACCACCAGGCTGCACCGGCGCCGGCCCGACCGGCAGCACCGAATCGGTGGTCTTCTCCCCCGCCCAGACGCGTTTCATCACGGCCACGCGTTCGGCCATGCCGCGCATCGTCTGCGTCGCCGGGTCGGCGCTCACTGCGTGGTAGTCCTCATGCCGACCGCCGACGCCGATGCCGACGGTCAATCGGCCACCGCTCAGCAGGTCGCCGGTTGCCAGCCCTTTGGCGAGCATGACGGGGTCGTGCAGTTGCGGCACGATAACCGTGGTCAGCAACCGCGCCCGCTTGGTCCAGGCGGCCAGCGCACCGAGTAGCGTCAGGTTGTCCGGGTTGTCGAAGGCGATGCGCTCGCCCCAGCAAAGCGACGAGAACGGGCCGTCGTCGATGTTGCGCGCCCAAGTCTCGAGCACCGTCGCATCCAAATCCGGCTCCATTACCGGCATGGTCATCGCTATCTGCACGACGGCGATTCTGGCATGTTTAACAGTCGGGCCCGGAGTGGAACCATGGGCCGAATGGGTTTTACAAGTAATTCCATTGCGCATGTCCGGCTGACCGTGACCGATATCGAGCGGTCGCGCCAGTTCTACGAGAGTGTGTTCGGCTGGCCGGTGTTGATCGAAGTCCCGGAGAACGCCGACGAGCCCACCCGTAACCAGTTGGGCTTCCTCTACGGCGGGGTCATCTACGATCTCGGCGGTACGCTACTTGGGCTGCGACCGGTCGCCGCGGACCGCTTCGACGAAAATCGCGTCGGACTCGATCACATTGCCTTCCGGCTCACCAGCAAAGCTGAATTGGAATCAGCAGCAGCACATCTCGACGAACTCGGCATCATTCACGAGCCGGTCAAAGACATCGGGCCGTCCTACATCTTGGAATTCCGCGACCCCGACAACATCGCCCTGGAGCTAACCGCACCCAAGTAGCGCGCGAGCCGTTGTCGCCCCGGGCGCAGAGTGGTTGACTGGACAGAACTATGACCATCAGTTTCAACCACACCATCGTCGCGTCACGCGACAAGCAGGAATCTGCGGAATTTCTCGCCGATTTGTTCGGCCTGCCCAGCCCAAAGCCGTTCGGCCACTTCATGGTTGTCGAACTCGAGCACGGCGTAAGTCTCGACTATGCGGATGCCCCTGCCGGCGCGGACATCACGCGGCAGCATTACGCGTTCTTGGTATCCGAGCAGGAGTTCGACACCATCTACGGCCGGATCCAGTCACGCGGTCTGCAGCACTGGGCCGATCCGGGAGCCCAACGCCCCGGGGAGATCAACCACAATCACGGCGGGCGCGGAGTCTATTTCCCGGACCCCTCCGGCCATGCCATGGAGATCCTGACCAGCCCATACGGCTCTGTCAGCTGAGCGCGACGGGCGACCGTTAGGTTCGCCGGCAGCTCACTCGTCGACATTCGTTTCGTCCACGTCGTGCCGTACCACCCGCACCTTGCCGTGCGGTAGGCAGGCGGCATATCCGTGGTACTTGCCATACAGCTCCCACGCGGTGACGTCGTCGCCCGGAGGCACGTCGATCTGGTGACCGTCGGAGAACTCGAGGTGCAGATCTCCGGTGTCAAACCAATCAAGACCGGTGCAGTTTTGCCCGGAGAAATCAAAGAGCGGACGCACCTGTTCGGCCGGGTCATTCGGGTCGATCGCGACCACTTCCGCGGGGGCTGTGGCAATGGCCGGCAGGGTCAGGCGCATCGGTACAGAGATGACAAGCTCATTGTCATCGTCGAAATTGAGCACCAAACCATCGCGGAACATGATCCGCTGTAACGCACAGCCTTCAAGCCAATGCCCGATCATTTTTGATTCAGCCATCTGTCCACTCCGTCCTCGATATGCCAAGTGCACAAACGCCGTGCACCGCCCGGCAGAGCGTCAGTGACAGGGTTCCCGCGTGACTGCGCAGTTAACCCCACCCAGGGTCAGGATTTCTGGGTGGCGCACGCCTTCGAGGACGGCGGGTCGCTCGCGATCGCCACTAGTCGCCGGTGCGCGCTGTGCCGTGCCGGTGGCTCTCCTGCTTGCGATAGTCATCGGCCAATTGCGCGACGTGCTTGGGCAGGCCACCGGTGGCGACGTCGGCCAGCGTCGTTTCTTCGAGCACCGACCGCATGCTGGCACGCAGCGCGCGCCAGACATCGGTAAGGGCAGCCGTCGGCCCCGAGTACGGCAAGTCACCCAGCCCGATGTCACGAACGCTGGCCAGCGGTCCGTCGATACAGCGCAGCACGTCGGCAATGCTGATGTCCTCCCCGGAACGTGCCAATTCGTAGCCACCTTCGCGACCACGATGGCTTCGCACCAGCCGGTCGGTGCGCAGGTTGGTGAGGATGTCGACGAGAAATTGCGGCGGGATGCCCTGTGCGTGGGCCAAGTCGTCGGTCTTCACCAACGTCCCGGCGGGCACCGTGGCGAGCTGAATCATCGCCCGCACGGCATACTCCGCCTTCGCCGACATGCGCACTCACAGGATTGTGCCACCCGGCGGCATCATTTCGGTGCAGCCTGGCTGATCTGCGTGCTACCCGCGCGATTCGAGCAAGTCGATGACCCGCTGCGCCTGCTCCTCGACGGTACGGTCCGGCGTCAGCCGCAGATCGGGGTTCACCGGCGGCTGATACGGGCTGTCGATGCCGGTGAACTGACTGATCTCCCCCGCACGCGCCTTGGCGTACAAGCCCTTGGGGTCACGTTTTTCGCATTCCTCGATCGGGGTGTCACAGAACACCTCGATGAAGTCGAAGCCGGCGTCGGCGTGCACTTTACGTGCCAATTCGCGTTGCTCGGCAAGCGGACTGATCGCCGGCACCAGCACGACGTTGCCGCAGTCGGCGAGCAATGCCGCCACATGCGCCAGCCTGCGCAGATTTTCGGCTCGGTCGGCCATACTGAAGCCCAAGTCGGCATTCAAACCATGCCTCAGGTTGTCACCGTCGAGAACGTAGGCGAGAGACCCGTTTTCGAGTAGCTTTTGCTCGACCAGCATGGCCACTGACGACTTGCCGGAACCGGACAAACCGGTGAACCACACCGTCTTACCTCGTGGCCGGGCCTCAGCGATTTGAGATGACTTGTGCCGCACCGTGTTCGGACTTGCAGCCTGGGCTGAAGCATCGCGCAACACCATGCCGGCCGCCACTGTGCCGTTGGTGTGCGGGTCGATGAGGATGAACGATCCGGTGCTGGAGTTGCGGGTGTACTCGTCGAGCAGCAGCGGCACCTGGGTGCGCAGCGATATGCGGCCAAGTTCGTTGAGCTGCAACGCTGTTGCGGTCTTATCGCGATGCAGCGTGTTGACGTCGAGCCGGTAGTCGAGCGCGGTCACCTTGGCATGCGTGGTGCGGGTGGTGTGCTTGATGACATAGTCACGGCCGGGTTCCAGAGCCGCATTGTCAGCCATCCAGCACACCGTCGCGTCGAATTCCTGCGTAACCCTGGGCTGATTGTGGGTGCGCGCGATCAGATCACCGCGTGAGATGTCGATCTCGTCAGCCAGGGTCAGCGATACGGCCATTGGCGCAAAAGCTTCTGGCACCGGGCCGTTCGGCCCATCGATCGCGGTGATCCGGGTACGCTTGCCGACCGGCAGCACCACCACTTCGTCGTCCGGACGCATCACTCCGCTGGCGACCGTACCGGCATAGCTGCGGTGGTCCTGGTGTTCGCGAGTGTGCGGGCGGATGACGTACTGAACCGGGAACCGCACGTCGACCATGTTGCGGTCACCCCCGATGTACACCTCTTCGAGGTGCGACAGCAACGCCGGGCCCTCGTACCAAGGCGTCTGGTCCGACTTGGTCACCACGTTGTCACCGTGCAGCGCCGAAAGCGGGATGGTGGCCACGTCGTGCACATCCAGACGAGCGGCGAATGCGTGGAACTCGTCCCGAATTTCCTCGAATTTCTTTCTTTCCCAACCGATCAGGTCCATCTTGTTGACCGCGAGCACGACGTGCTGGATGCCCAGCAGGGACGCCAGGAAGGCGTGCCGCCGGGACTGCTCCAACAATCCGTGCCGCGCATCGACGAGCACGATCACCAGGTGGGCGGTCGAGGCTCCGGTCACCATGTTGCGGGTGTACTGGATGTGACCGGGGGTGTCGGCAATGATGAATTTCCGCTTGGGAGTTGCGAAGTAGCGGTAGGCGACGTCGATCGTGATGCCCTGCTCGCGCTCGGCGCGCAGGCCGTCGGTCACCAGCGCGAGGTCGGTGTAGTCGTGTCCGCGATCTTTGGACGTCTGTTCCACCGCGGCCCACTGGTCTTCCATCACGGCCTTGGAGTCATAGAGCAGCCGACCGATCAGGGTGGACTTGCCGTCGTCGACGGAACCTGCGGTGGCCAGACGCAATAGCGTTGTCATCAGAAGTATCCCTGCCGTTTGCGATCTTCCATGCCGGCCTCCGAGATCCGGTCGTCAGCCCGGGTCGCCCCACGTTCGGTCAACCGGGAGACCGCGGTCTCGGCAATGACCTCTTCCACGGTGGCGGCCTGCGATTCCACGCATCCGGTGCACGTGACGTCGCCGACGGTGCGAAAGCGCACGGTGGCTTCGAACACCGGCTCGTCGGCGCCCGGCTTCATGTTGCGGTCGACGGCCAGCAGCATGCCGTCGCGGCGAAACACCTTGCGCTGGTGTGCGTAATAGATCGACGGGAGTGCGATGTTCTCGGCACCGATGTAGGACCAGATGTCGAACTCGGTCCAGTTGGACAACGGGAACACCCGGATGTGCTCGCCCTTGTGATGCCGGCCGTTGTAGAGGTTCCACAACTCGGGGCGCTGCGCCTTCGGGTCCCACTGGCCGAACTCGTCGCGGAAGCTGAACACGCGTTCTTTGGCGCGGGCCTTCTCCTCGTCGCGGCGCGCTCCGCCGAACGCGGCGTCGAACTTGTTCTCCCGGATGGCGCGCAGCAGTGTCACGGTCTGAATCGAGTTGCGTCCCTGGCGCGGCTCGACGACCCGCCCGGCGTCGATGTCTTCCTGGACCGAGGCGATCACCAGGCGCACCCCGTGTTCGGCCACCAACTCGTCGCGGGTCGCGATCACCTCGTCGAAGTTGTGCCCGGTGTCGACGTGCATCACCGGGAACGGCAACCGCCCGGGGCGAAACGCCCGCAGCGCCAGATGCAACATGACGATGGAATCCTTGCCGCCCGAGAACAGCAGCACCGGCCGCTCGAACTCCGCGGCCACCTCACGAATGATGTGGATCGCCTCGGCCTCCAGCGAGCGCAGATGACTCAATTCGTACTGCCCGGCGGCAGGGGCCGCCTGGAGATCACTGGTCATAGCTTCCTTCATTAAACCTGGCAGAACTGACCATATTTGGCATCTTTACAAGCTATAAGACCAGCCCCAGCCTGGTGCTGTCAACCGAGAGCAAACGCCCGCCCGGCCTTGGTGGCACACACGCCAGCAACCGGACAGATCGCGTCAACAGTCGCTGCAATGCTTTTGCCGCTGGTTAGCGTGCGAAAGCATGGGCGGATGACCGCTACTTCAGATTCCGCCGTCCCACCCCCGCCGAGCGGCCGCGACGTCATCGCGCAGTTCCTCCCCCAATCGCCGTTCGTCGTCAAGCTGGGCATCGTCGCCGACCGGCTCGAGGAGAACGACGTGCGGTTGCGGCTGCCCTGGAGCCCGTCCAACGTGACCATCGGCGACATGGTGCACGGCGGCGCCATCGCTACGCTCGCCGATCTCACCGTGATGGCCGCGGCCTGGTGCGGCGCCCAAGGACCCCCTGAACTGCGGGGCGTGACGGTGTCCATGGCGCTGGACTTCATGGCCCCGGCTCGGGCCACCGACGTGATCGGGATCGGCCGGGTGCTGCGGCGGGGCCGGTCCCTGGTCAACTGCGAGGCCGAGATGGTGGACGCACATGGCGCCCTGGTCGCCAAGGCCCTGGCGACCTACAAGGTCGGTTGACCGCTTAGAGGGTTACCTCGTCGAGCTTGCCGGTGGCTACGTCGAAGATGAATCCCCTCGCGGAGACGTGCTTGGTGACGAACGGGCTGACTTCCAGGCGGCGCAGCGACTGCCGGACGTCCTCGGCGATGTCGGCGAAAGCCTCGACCGCCCACGGGGGTTTGACCCCGGTCTCCTCCTGGATGCTGCGCTTGAAGTCGTCGTCGGTGAAGGTCAGCATTCCGCAATCGGTGTGGTGGATCAGGATGATCTCCCGGGTTCCCAGCAACCGTTGGCTGATGGCCAGCGAGCGGATGACGTCATCGGTGATGACTCCACCGGCGTTGCGGATCACGTGGGCCTCGCCCTCGTTGAGCCCGAGGAGGCGATAGACGTCGAGTCGGGCGTCCATACACGCGACGACCGCGACATGTTTGCCCGGAGGCATCGGCAGCGGGCCCTGAAAGGTTTTCGCATAGTCAGCGTTGTTGGCCAGGTAATCTTCGGTAACCGTCACGCAAGCCTCCTCGGGAGTGTCGCTGCCGCGACCGTGCTGCGTTTGCTGCACGGCTCGGCACCGCGGTGGATCCTAACAACCGATCACACGCGATTCACGCACGAGAATCAACCGGATCGGAAGGTGGCCGAACGCGCCGGGCGCTGTAGGCGCGACGCTGTGCTGCGGGCTCGATAGCCTGTCTCAATGCGACGTGGGGTGTGCGGACCGGCATGACTCGGTTTCTGGCACGCCGGTTGCTCAACTACGTGGTGCTGCTGGCGTTGGCATCGTTTCTGACGTTTTGCCTGACGTCGGTGGCGTTCAGGCCACTGGACAGCCTGTTGCAACGCAGCCCGCGGCCGCCGCAAGCCGTGATCGACGCCAAGGCTCACACGCTCGGCCTGGATGAGCCGATACCCATCCGCTACGCGCACTGGGCGTCGCACGCCGTCCGCGGCGACTTCGGCAAGACCGTCACGGGGCAGCCCGTCGGAACGACGCTCTGGCGTCGCGTCGCAGTCACCTTGCGCCTGCTGATCATTGGTTCGCTGGTGGGCACCGTACTGGGCATCGCGGCCGGGGCGTGGGGCGCCATTCGCCAATATCGACTCAGCGACCGCGTGGTCACCATGGTGGCTCTGCTGGTGCTCAGCACCCCGACGTTCGTCATCGCCAGTCTGTTGATCCTCGGCGCGCTGCGGGTGAACTGGGCCGTCAGCATCCATGTGTTCGACTACACCGGTGAAACCTCCCCCGGCGTGACCGGTGGGACCGGCGCGCATTTACTCGACCGGTTACGGCATTTGGTCTTGCCGACCATGACGCTGGCGCTGGCCGCCGCAGCGGGGTACAGCCGTTATCAGCGCAACGCCATGCTGGATGTGCTCGGCCAGGACTTCATTCGCACCGCACGCGCCAAAGGACTGACCCGGCGCCGGGCGCTGGTCAAGCACGGGCTGCGTACCGCGCTGATCCCGTTGGCCACCCTGTTCGCCTACGGGGTGGCCGGTCTGGTCACCGGAGCGGTGTTCGTGGAGAAGATCTTCGGCTGGCACGGCATGGGTGAATGGCTGGTGCAGGGCATCGCGACTCAAGACACCAACATCATCGCGGCGATCACCTTGTTCTCCGGCGCGGTGGTGTTGCTGGCCGGTCTGCTTTCCGACGTGTTGTATGCGGCACTTGATCCGCGGGTCCGGGTGTCATGACTTCTCAAGCGAACGTCGATGGTGCCCATGGCTTTTCGGGGCACGAAGTCGCGGACTTCACCTCGCGCCGCACCCTGGTGCTGCGCCGGTTTGGCCGCAACCGGTTCGCGGTCGCGTCGCTGACGTTGCTGGTGCTGTTGTTCGTCGGCTGCTACACGCTGCCGGCGGTGCTGCCGTATTCCTACGAAGACCTCGATTTCGCCGCGCTGTTGCAACCACCGAACGCGCGTCACTGGCTGGGCACCAACGCGCTGGGCCAAGATCTGCTGGCGCAGATCCTGCGCGGGATGCAGAAGTCGATGCTGATCGGTGTCTGCGTCGCGGTCATCTCCACCGGCATCGCCGCCACGGTCGGGTCGATCGCCGGTTATTTCGGCGGCTGGCGCGACCGCATGCTGATGTGGGTGGTCGACCTGCTGTTGGTGGTGCCCAGTTTCATCCTGATCGCGATCGTGACGCCGCGGACCAAGAACTCGGCCAATATCTTGATGCTGGTCCTGCTGCTGGCCGGATTCGGCTGGATGGTCAGCTCACGCATGGTGCGCGGAATGACCATGAGTTTGCGGGAACGCGAATTCATCAGGGCGGCACGGTATATGGGCGTATCCAGCCGTCGCATCATCGTCGGCCATGTGGTGCCCAATGTGGCTTCCATCTTGATCATTGACGCCGCCCTCAACGTGGCCTCGGCCATCCTGGCCGAAACCGGTCTGAGCTTTCTGGGTTTTGGTATCCAGCCACCCGACGTGTCGCTGGGGACGTTGATCGCCAACGGCACCCAATCGGCGACCACTTTTCCGTGGGTCTTCCTGTTTCCTGCGGGAGTGCTGGTGCTGATCCTGGTGTGCGCCAACCTGACCGGTGACGGCCTGCGCGATGCCCTTGACCCCGGCAGCACGGTGTTGCGCGGTGGTGAACGGTGAGCGGGCTGCTGGAGGTGACCGATTTGGCGGTCAGCTTCGCGACCGGCGGCGAGCCGGTGACCGCGGTTCGCGGTATCAGCTACCAGATCGAACCGGGCGAAGTCGTCGCCATGGTCGGTGAATCGGGTTCGGGGAAGTCGGTTTCGGCGATGGCGGCCATCGGATTGCTGCCCGACTACGCGCAGGTGCGCGGCTCGGTCCGGTTGCACGGCACCGAACTGTTGGGCCTTGGCGACGATGCCATGTCGCGGTTCCGCGGAAAGACGGTCGGCACGGTGTTTCAGGACCCGATGTCGGCGCTGACGCCCGTCTACACCGTCGGTGACCAGATCGCCGAGGCGATCGAGATCCACCAGCCGCGGGTGGGTAAGAAGGCCGCCCGCCGGCGTGCGATCGAATTGCTTGAGCTAGTGGGGATTGCGCAGCCGGATCGACGTGCCCGCGCCTTCCCGCACGAGTTGTCCGGCGGCGAGCGGCAACGGGTGGTCATCGCGATCGCGATCGCCAACGACCCCGATTTGTTGATCTGCGACGAGCCCACCACCGCACTGGATGTCACGGTGCAGGCGCAGATCCTCGAAGTGCTCAAGACGGCGCGCGACATAACCGGCGCCGGGGTGCTCATCATCACGCACGACCTCGGCGTGGTGGCCGAGTTCGCCGACCGGGCGCTGGTGATGTATGCGGGGCGGGTGGTCGAATCCGCCGGCGTCGATACCCTTTACCGCGATCGCCTTATGCCCTACACCGTCGGGCTGCTGGGCTCGGTGCCGCGCCTGGACGCCGCTCAGGGCACCCGGCTGGTGCCGATCCCCGGTGCGCCACCGTCGCTGGCGGGCCTGGAGCCCGGATGCCCCTTCGCCCCGCGCTGCCCGCTGGTTATCGACGAATGCCGGCTTCAGGAGCCGGAATTGCTGTCGGTCGGCGCCAATCACCGGGCGGCCTGCATCCGCACCGAGCACGTCGACGGGCGAAGCGCCGCGGACATCTACGGCGTCAGCACCGAAGCGCACCACGCGGAATCCGGCGACTCGCCCGTCGTTGTCCGGGTACGTGATCTGACCAAGATCTACCGGCTGACCAAGGGCCTGTTGCGACGCAGCGCCGGCGAAGTCCGCGCCGTCGACGGCGTCAGTCTCGAGTTACGGCAGGGCCGCACCCTGGGCATCGTCGGCGAGTCCGGCTCCGGCAAGTCGACCACTTTGCACGAGATTCTGGAACTGACTGCGCCCCAATCGGGATCGATCGAAGTGCTGGGCACCGATGTCACCACGCTGAGTGCGACGACCAGGCGATCGATGCGGCGCGACATTCAGGTCGTGTTCCAAGACCCGGTCGCATCGCTGGACCCGCGGCTACCGGTCTTCGAACTCCTCGCAGAACCCCTGCGGGCCAACGGTTTCGATAAAAGCCGCACCAATGGGCGCGTCGCCGAGCTACTTGACATCGTGGGATTGCGCCGCGCCGACGCGGTTCGTTACCCCGCCGAGTTCTCCGGCGGACAAAAGCAGCGCATCGGCATCGCACGCGCACTGGCATTGCAGCCGAAGATCCTGGCGCTCGACGAACCGGTTTCCGCCCTCGACGTGTCCATCCAGGCCGGAATCATCAACTTGCTGCTCGACCTGCAGGAGTGGTTCGGGCTGTCTTATCTTTTTGTCTCTCATGACCTTTCGGTCGTCAAACATCTCGCGCATCAGGTGGTCGTGATGTATGCCGGCACAATCGTGGAGCAGGGCGACAGCCGGCAGGTCTTCGCCGACCCGCAACACGAATACACTCGGCGGCTGCTCAACGCGGTGCCGCAACCCGATCCGGGCAGACGTGTCTAGCCCGGTGATCAAGGCAGGTCGGGGGAGAACCCGTGCCGCCGCAGTATTTCTCGCGATAGCACTTGCCCTGTCTGGCTGCTCACCGGCCGTCAAGCTGATTCCAGAAACCGGCAACAACGCACAGATCGGCTCGACGAGCGACATCAACCCGCACGATGCGGCCACCCTGCAAGATGGCGGCGATCTGCGACTCGCGCTGACCGACTTTCCGCCGAACTTCAACATCTTGCACATCGACGGCAACTCGGCCGACGTCTCCGCGATGATGAAGGCCACTCTGCCGCGGGCCTTCATCATCGGGCCGGACGGGTCGACGACGGTCGACACCGACTACTTCACCAGCATCGAGCTCACCGGTACTGCGCCGCAAGTGGTTACGTACACGATCAACCCCAAGGCGGTGTGGTCCGACGGCACGCCGATCACCTGGGAGGACATCGCCAGCCAGATCCACGCCTTGAGCGGCGTCGACAAGGCCTTCGAGATCGCCGGGCCCGGCGGGGCCGACCGGGTGGCCTCGGTGACTCGCGGTGTGGACGACCGGCAGGCCGTCATGACCTTCGCCAAGCCCTACGCCGAATGGCGTGGCATGTTCGCCGGCAACGGAATGCTGCTGCCCAAGAGCGTGACGGCAACGCCGGAGGCCTTCAACAAGGGCCAGCTCGACGGGCCAGGCCCGTCGGCCGGCCCGTTCGTCGTCTCGTCGTTGGATCGGACCACCCAGCGGATTATGTTGACCCGCAACCCGAAATGGTGGGGTGCGCGGCCTCGTCTGGACAGCATCACCTACCTGGTACTCGATGATGCCGCACGGCTACCGGCGTTGCAGAACAACACGATCGACGCCACCGGGGTCGGCACCATCGACCAACTGACCATCGCGCAGCGCACCAAAGGAATTTCGATTCGGCGGGCGCCCGCTCCGGCCTGGTCTCACTTCACCTTCAACGGTGCCCCAGGGTCGATCCTGGCCGACAAGGCGCTGCGCCTCGCGGTGGCCAAAGGGATCGATCGGCAGACCATCGCCAGGGTCGTCCAATACGGCCTCACCAGTAACCCGGTGGCACTGGGCAACCACATCTATGTCGCCGGGCAGCAGGGTTATCAGGACAACAGCTCAGTCCTGCCCTACGACCCGGCTGCAGCCAGCCGAGAGCTTGACGCATTGGGCTGGAAGCGGGTCGGCCAGTTCCGGGAGAAGGACGGTCGGCAGCTGGTCATCCGTGATTTGTTCTACGACGCGCAGGGCAGCAGACAATTCGCCCAGATCGCCCAACACAGTCTCGCGCAGATCGGCGTCAAGCTCGAACTCGTCTCCCGCTCAGGCAGCGGCTTCTTCACCAACTACATCAACGTCGGGGCCTTCGACATGGCCCAATTCGGTTGGCTGGGAGACGCCTTCCCGCTCTCGGCGCTGACCCAAATTTACAAATCCGACGGGGAAAGCAATTTCGGCAAGATCGGCAGCGAGCAGGTCGACGCCGCCATCGAAGGCACCCTGGAAGAACTCGATCCGGCCAAGGCGCGGGCGTTGGCCAACGATCTCGACAAGCTCATCTGGGCGCAGGGATTCAGCCTCCCGCTGACGCAGTCGCCCGGCGATGTCGCGGTGCGCGGCACGCTGGCCAACTTCGGGGCGGCCGGTCTCGCCGATCTCGACTACACCGCCATCGGGTTCACCCGGAGTTGAACCGCCGCCGTAGCCGAGTCGGGATCGGCAGGGCGCCCTCGGCAACTGCCGCCGCTGCGAGCGCTTTCCACATCAGCCGCACCTCGGGACGCGGCGGAAGCCCGTCCAGCGCCGGCGCTTGTGCGGCAAGCCCATTCAGGTCGCCGCGCCGAACCGCGTCGGCACTGGCGAGCGCGACAGGCTCACGAAAATCCAACGCGCTGTGCGCCATGCTCGGCAAGCTCAAGAGCACCGCATTGGGCAGCAGCGACGCGACGCGCTGCGCCACCGCCGGCGGGGTGATCAGGTCGCGACCTCCGGAAACCACTGCGGTGGGCCAGTCGAATTTCGGCATTTCGGCCACCAGGTCATAGGGCTCGTCCTCGAAAGTCACTTGTTGCGGGTGTGCTTTACTTTCGGCCACTGCCGGATCCAGCGGTAACCCGTCGGGTTCGGCCGCGTAGTCCAGTTCACGCAACGCGATGCGGCTCACCAAGTCCTCTTCGTAGCGATACGGCAGATTACGCAGGGTGGTGAACTGGGATAGGGCCCACCACAGTAGTTTTCGGCCGTCGAGCAGCAGATCGAGTTGGCGTTCGAGCAGGTCGGTCCCGCCGTATCCGTAGATCGTCGCGATGACGTGTGTTGCCGTCGCGTTCATGATCCCGGCGTCGACAAGTTTGCGCATTTTCTCTGCGACTGAGGCTGTTTCGGGATTGTCGCCCTTCAGCAGCAGCCGGCGGATCGCGCAGCGCACGATCACGATGTCGTGCCGGGACAGCAGTGGTGAATCGAGCACCATGCCCTTTACCCGTTGCCGATGGCGCACTCCCACGCCGGCCGCGATGTAGGTGCCGTACGAGGCGCCGTAGATGACCGCCGACTGTGCTTGGGCGTCGTCGAGCACCGCCGCCACATCGTCGACAACCTGGTTCACGGTCATCGATTGCGGGGGTAGATCGGCGCCCGAATCGTCGTGGCGCGACAGCCCCACCCCGCGGTGTTCGATCATGATGACGTCGAGACCGGCGGCCGCGGCGCGCCGGCGCAGTCCTTTATACATCTGCACCGACGCCACTCCCGGGCCGCCGGGGATGATGACCAGCGGATGTGCGGACTTGCGGCCCGCGCGCACGTAGTACAAATCGAACTCTTCGGCGCTGTGCGGTGAGATCGGCCGACGCAGGGGGCGCACACCGGGCAGTTCCGCCAGCTTCTGGTGCACCCGGTTCCGCTTCGCGGTCATCGTCATTCGCGTCGGCCCGCCATGACCCCATTTTGCAGGTAAGGCGACCGCGCCGGACTGAATCCCTTTGACCAGCAGTATCGGCAGTGGTCAGCCGGCACGGTCAAGCGCTGAGATCGATGCGGTGCGCGCCCTTGACCCCCTCGTAGCGGTCGGGGCTGCAGGTGAGCACGATTACCTGCCCGTGGGTTCCGACGGTGTCGAATAATTCCCCCATCTTGGTCAATCGGTCCGGATCGGTGAAACCGAGCGCGTCGTCGACCACCACCGGGACGGCATCTTCCTTCGCGACCAGGGCCGCGCCGGCCAGCCGTGCCAGGATGCCGAGTTGCTCCTTGGCGCCGCCGGATAACGATTCGTAGGGCACCGTGATGCCGTTCAGCGTGCGGCTGCGGATGCACAAGTCGCTGTCAATATCGACCTCGAAACTCGGGCCGAAGACCGGGCGGCCAAGCCTTTGCAGTTCCGCGCGGTAGGGCTCGACGTAGCGCCGCCGGGTGGTGTCGCGGTGCCGTGTCATGACGGAGCGCAGCAGTTGCGCGGCCCGGGCACGGCCGCCCACCAGGCTGTGCGCGTTGGCGGCGTGCTCGCGTTCTGTTTCGGCGGCATCGAGCTTGCCTTGACGTCCCTCACTGCCGAACACCGAGAGCTCGATGGTGATCTCACGCAACGCCCGAGCAGCTTCTTCATAGCGCTCGCGCAGCGCGTCGGCTTCCTTTTTGGCGTCGGCCAATTCGGTCGCAACAGCTTCGGGTGCGGCCGCGGCCAAGGCGTCGGCGAGTTCGGTGACCCGTTGTTGCGCAGCTTGCGCCGCGCACAGCGCCGTCCGCGCCGAGGCCGCGAGTTCGTCGTCGCCGGCCGTCGCGCGTTCGGCGGTCAACCGTCCGGCAGTGGCGTCCAACTCGGCGCGCTGTGTCTGCAACGTGTGCTGCAGAACCGTTGCTTGCGTGGACAACTCGGCGAGCCTGGTGGAGGCGGAGACTGCGGCCTGGCGGCAGGTCTCGTATTCGCTGGACGCGGCCGCACGGGCCTGCTGGACCGCCGCGAGTTCAGTGCGGGCAGCGCCGATATCGGTGAGCACCGGACCGGCCTCGGCGGGATGTTCGGCGCGCAGCTGCGCCAGCCGCGACCGCAGCTGGTCGATCTGCTCATCTCCGCACAGGCCGGCCAAAGTTGCGCTGAGCTGATCTCGGGTGCTGTGCAGATCGCGGCGACGCCGATCGGCGGTTCGCGCCGCGGCGAGGTCGGTTACCTCACCGGCCGCCAGCGCCGCAGTCAGTTCTTGCTGTGCCGCAGCGTGTTTGGCCTGAATGTCCAGCGTGGTCGCACCTGGGGTAACCCGGGCCGCCAGCACACCTGGGACGTCGACGACGGTAGGCCCGGCGGCGATGATCGACCAGCTTTGCCCGGCCGACAAGGAGATCTGCTGCCCGCCGACCGCCAGATGAATGTCTGCGGCAGCCGTGAATTCAATCGCTGCCGACGTCAGCGCCAACTGGTCACCGGTGCGGTCGACAGCGGCCGCCGCGTCCTCGATTCGTCGCAGCACCGAATCGGTGACAGCGATGGTGGTGAGCTCGGCGCCAATTCGCTCACGATCCCGCTCGATGGCATCGATCTTGGCCAGCCGGGCGGCCAATCGGTCGGCCTCTTCGCGGTTGGCGAGCTCATCGACCGTGCACCGCACGGCTTCGGCCCGGCGTTGTAGCTCGGCAAGGGCCTCGGTGGCCTGCTGCAGGGCGGCATCAGACGCTTCTGCTTCGAAACGCGCCGCCGTTTGCGCGGCTGCGGCTTCTTGGGCTTGCGCCTGCGTTTCGGTGATTGCTTTGGCGCGGGTGTCGATTTCGGTGAGCAGTTGCCGGCGTGCGCTGTGCGCGGCACTCGCGGCGGCGGCGGTGGCGGCCGCGGCCTCGGCAACCAGTTGGGCTTCGCGCCGCTGCGCGGTGAGCGCTGCGATCTTGTCGGCGGCTTCCTGCGCAGTTTCAACCCGCGGCCCGGCAGCGATGCGCCGCTGGGAGAAGTCAGCCACCTGCTGGGTCAACACGGCATGACGAGCCACCCGGTCGTCGACTTCGGCGACCGCGGCCGCACATTCGGCGACCGCGGCCTCGGCGTCGGCCAGCCGGCTGATCGCGGCGGCCCACTCGCCCGTCGGGCGTCCGGTCGGAGTGAAGTAACGCGCGTATTCGGCGTCGATGCGTTCGATGAGCAGTGGCTCGGTGCCGCACAGGCCCCCGCTGTCGCCGGCGGCGACGTCGAGCGCACGCGAGAGCGCGTCACACCCGGACAAATCCACCGCGGCGGTCGACGTCGACTGCAGCACCCGCTGTGCACGCCACAGGTCGCTGTCCACCGTCTCGGCCAGCATCGCCCGCACCCGCTCGTGGGCTTCGTCGCCGGTGAGCTGTTCACGGCACGGCCGGACCACCGTCAGCTCCGTCTCGCACTTCTTGTGAAACCGCTTGCGGTAGATGAATCGGTAAGGGCCGCAACTGATTTCCGCGGAGACCTCGGAACCTACATCGCTATGGGTGGGCTTGACCTGCTTGACTTCCTTTTTCGTCGAGCGGTCCCGGGCTTCCAGTAACAGATCCAGGGCTTCGATCATCGACGACTTGCCGATCTCGTTGGCGCCAGATACCACCACCACGCCGTGGTCGGGGAATTCGATTTCGCGGTGCGGAATGCCGCGATAGTTCGTCAGGGTCAGCCGGTGCAGCTTCACGCCGCGCCCCGATCAGCGAGTCGCAGCAGTAGCGCCAGCGCCGCCTGCGCGTCGACCGCGGTCGCGGAGTCCTCCTCGCGTGCTGTCGCTACCAGTTCCTCGACCGCCGCTGCGGCGAAACCCCCGATGCCGAGATCGCTGAATTCGCCGTCGGCGGGGATCACCGCGAGCTGGGTGTGACGCTCCCATAGGCCCAGCCAGGCGAACAACCGTGCGTATTTGTCCAGGCAGGCATCCAGCGCCGCGCGGTCGGTGACCGTCAACGAACCGGTCAGCGCCAGACGCACCACGGTTCGGTCTTTTTCGGTCATCAGGTCCAGGTTCATGTCGAGATCGGCGATGTCGCGGCTGGTGTCGACCTGTCGCCGCATCGTGACGAAGCGCCAGCTGCCGACGTGGCGCGGCGTCACCCGCACCGCGCGCTGCGGGTCGGCTTCGTCGACGTCGACGACCAGCACATGGCCGGGATCGGATTCCACGTCGTCGAAGTTGGTGACCTCCGGGGCGCCGGAGTACCAGACCCGGCCGCTACCGCCGACTTGGGTGAGCGAGTGCTTATCCCCTAGCGCCACATAGTGCACCGCGCCGCGAGTCAGCGCGTCGTCAACCTTGGCGAGCCGGATCAGCGAGGGCTTGTCCCGATCGGGATCCAGCGCGTCGACCCCGCCGTGCGCCACGAGTATCCGGGTGGCCGCCGACGCGGGGAGATCGTCGAGAACGTCGGCAACCAAGTCGGTGGTCGGTACCTTCGACCGCCACGGAGCGGCGACGATCTCCAGCCCGGCGCGCACCTGATGCACGCCGGCCCGATCGAGCACCACCACGTTATCGGGACGCTCGGCGCAGAACAGCGCGCTGGTGTACACCGATGAGGCGTCCAGGGGGTCGTGATTGCCCGGCAGCAGATACACCGGAATTCCGATGCCGCGCATGGCTTCCAGGGACTGCCCGATTACCTTCGGTGGAAGCTGATTGTGTTCGAACACATCGCCCGACACGACAACGAACTCGGCGTCGACTTCGGCCGCCAGCGTGCCTAGACCCGCAACCGCGTCGCGGCGTGCGGCCGAGTAGCGAGGCTGGGCGTCACCGGCGAGGAAGTGCCTGGTCATGCCCAGCTGCCAATCGGCGGTGTGCAGGAACCGCATGCCGGCGACCCCCTTTCGAAGTGCGTGTTTACCAGGGCATCGCGAGTTTAAGTCGGCGCACCGACAAGACACGGGACCTCTATCGGCAGGTCTTGTTCCGAGAAGTCCGGAAGTGATCCGCGAGCGGGCGGCGGGCATTATCCGGCGTCGAACCAAGTCGTCGGGCCCGGCGCTAACACGGCCGGCGGGCGAGCAGAACCGTGCGGGATCCGCGATCCGCGGGGAAGCCGACACGCCGTGTCGAGGTTCCTCGATCAGCGTTCGAGTTCGGTGGCGATTTACATCCGTCCGTACCCGATGGCCATGATCAGGCCCAAGCCCGCAAACAGGAGAAACATCATCGCCACCGGGTCGATCAGTTCGAAGATCACGCCATCACCAATGGGCGCGGAACCGCCGGCGATGGACGATTGAACGCCTCGTGCCTGAGCTGCCGCTGTATGTCGTTGTGGTTCAACATCTCCGAGCGCCGTGCGACGAATCGGGGCTCCTGACCGGACGCCCTTCGTTTGCTACGCCTCATAGGGCACGGCCTCCAGCAGCGTCACCAATCGTCCCGTCTCATTGGGAATCGAGTAGATGCGCTGGTCTCCGGGACGCGCGCCGGCTATGGAGCGGCTCAACGGCGATGCCATCGAGTAGACCTTGACGTCGGCGCCTTCGCTGCCGCGTCTGCCCAAGAGAAAGGTTTCGGTCTCACCGGAGACGTCGTAGCGGATGCTCAAAACCATGCCCGGTTCGGCGATGGGGTCATCAGCAGGATTCTCGCTGATGATCGCCTTGGCCAGGAGGTTCTGTATCTTCCGAATACGTCGTTGCAGTGCAACACGATTCGCATCGAAGTCCATTGAGTCGTCCGGAATTTCAACGATCAGCCCTGACCGCAACGTGTTGAGTTTGCTCCGCAGGCGGTTGTACTGCCGTCGTGTCATCCAGATGGGTTCAGCGCTGGTCATTTTGAGTGGTGTCCTTTCGTTCGTCGGGAACGTCGTCAGAGGCGGGCCAGGGTAGGCAGCCGCCGCTGACGACTCGGACGCCCTGGGTGGGCGACGCTTCGTTGCGGTTGGAGTTGCTCGCGAGGCGGTTAGCGTCCGGTTCGGCGCAACGGTTCGAACTCGCGCAGCGCTTCGGGTTGCTTGCCGGTGGTGATCTGTTCGGCCAGAAGTCGACCCGTCACCGGGCAGTGCGCTAACCCCACATGCCGTGCCCGCCGGGCAGGTACACGTCACGGGCGGCATCGATGACGAAGGCCGACCTAGGTCGGCCGTCAATTCGCTCGACGCGACCCATCGCGCAGGTCGAGGTGCCATTGCAGCAGGCTTGAGACAGCGAAGTAGGAGATGGCTGCGACACAAGCTAACTTGGCGGGTTCACAGGCCTGCCGGGATTCGGAAACGCCGGGTTGGTGTAGGCCGGTGTCTGTGGCTCATCGCCGCGATTCGGATTCATGGTTGGTGGTGGTCCGGCCTCTGGCTCAGCTGACGGAGACGGGGGCGCCCGATGTTCGGGCGGTGGCGGCTTGGGCACCAGATAGTTCTTCCATGCGCCCGGTGGATTCGGTGCAGGACCGGTAGTGTTATCCGGCCAGCGCCATGAACAGCTACCGGAAGCACCTCCGAAATCGCCTGCAGGAATGGTCAACCCAAAACCCATGAAACTTCCACCGATGGGGGAGTTGCCACCTGGACCGCCCATGTTCCATCCGCCATATTCGCAGTGCCAGTGCGTGCTGTTCTCTTCGGTAGGAAAATCGCAGTAGTACGTCGTGGCACCCGCCTCGAAAGTACTTCCGCCAACACCGGGATAGTCGCACACGCCGGGACCTGGAAGGTTGCCACCCGGCCCGGCCCAAGCTGCCGGCGAATTGAGGATTACCCATAAGGTGGCCCCGGGTGCCACCAGTAATCTAACTCCGGTGCGCAACGACTCTTTCACTGTAACGCCTTCTGGCTTCGGCAATGGCAGCGCATGCCCTCGAGCGGGGACTGCTATTCCAAGTTCTACAACGCCTGGGACGAATTCGCAGAGGATTTAGAATTCGTCTCCCATTAGGCTGATTCTGGCCTTCGCTGCCGAGACTGTGATGACTGTCGCCCGACCATCTCCACTCGTTACGCCTACCGGATCCAGTCGAGCTCGGCCACTTCGTCTGCTAACCAACACCTTTTACCATCCGGAAAATTGCTCGGCGGCGATGGTGACGACGACTTGCCACCACACTGATTAATCTGATTTCTCGTGACTGGCCAACGCACCTTGCTGTTAATGCGGCACGCGAAGTCTGATTACCCGCCGGGTGTCGCCGACCATGACCGGCCGTTGGCGCCCCGCGGCACCAGGCAGGCCGGACTGGCCGGCGACTGGCTGCGCGCCAACGCACCCAGCATCGACGGCGTGCTGTGCTCCACGGCGACGCGCACCCGCGAGACGCTGCTGAACACCCGCATCGAGGCGCCGGTGCGTTACAGCGAGCGTCTCTATGCCACCACCCCCGGCACGATGATCGACGAGATCAACACGGTGGACGACGGCGTCGGCACGCTACTCGTCATCGGGCATGAGCCGACAATCTCAACTCTTGCACTCGCACTCGGCGGGAAGACGAACACTGCGGCCGCCGAACGCATTTCGGCCAAGTTTCCGACCTCGGCGATCGCCGTGCTGACCGTGCCGGGAGCCTGGAAAGAACTCGAACTCGGGGTGGCGACGCTGATCGACTTCCACGTGCCGCGCTGAGGCTTGATCAGGAGTTGGTGGCCAGCGTCAGTTCCATCAGCTTGATGGCCTGCCCGCACGCGTCGATGCCCGGCGCCTGCGGGTTGATCCACCATCCGACCACCCCGGCGGCGTCGCTGGCCACGCCGCACGCGCCGTTCGGATCGTCCGGCCGCATCACGATGGAATCGATCCCCGCGATCGATCGCGTCTCGATCTTGTACTTCAAGAATTCGGCGACCTTGCGCTCGTTGCTCAGGCTGCCCTGTTCGAACCAGAACCGGGTGATGTCGATCAGACCGGCAGGGTTGGCCGCCTGCCAGCGGCAGATCGCGCCGACGAAGGTGCTCTGGATGTCCAGCGGGTCCGCGCCCACGGTCTTGGCCAGGATGTCGCTGGTCAAGACCTCACATTCCTTGAGCAGGTTGGGATACTGCTGCTGAGAGTTGTTGTTGCGGGGAACGTTGCCGCCCGCCTTGACCGCGTTGCCCGCGATCGAGCGGGAACAGCCCGTCAACAGCAACAGCGCGGCGATCACGACCGTCGCGGCGATGCGGACAGTTCTTCTGCTCCGCGATCCGGAGCGCATCGAGACCGTCATTTGGAGTTCGCAATCGACTGACGAGCCAGTTCTTTCGCTATGTCGCATGGCGGCGGGAACGGCTTCTGACTGAAACTGATCGACCATTCAATAAAGTCGTCCTGGAACTGAATGCCCACCTCGCACAGCGAGTCACCCAGGTTGGGCTCGTTTCCGACGGCGATGAAACCGCCGTGGCCGTTGATGTTGATGTCATCGACGCTGGAACGGGACAGTTCTTCGGTCTTGCGTTCGCGTCCGATGGGGCTGCCGCGATACCAGGAGAAGGAGAAGTGCGGCCCCAGGATGCCGCCGCCCGCCAGCCACTGGCACCCGACCGAGTTGCGGGCTGTATTGATCAGCCCGGTGACCTTGGTGAGCTCCGCTACCGTCTGGTCACTGATGCCACCGCACTGCGGGAACATCGCACCGTGGTTGCCCTGGCCCTTCTGCGGCGTCGACGACGCCGTCGCCCCCGGTTTGTTGCCGCCGGAATCGGAACAACCCGCGACCGCGGGGATCAGGATCGTCAATGCTGACGCCACAAGAGCCAGCGCCCTCGTGTTACGCCGCACCGCTACCCTGCTTCCGTTCCGCCCGCTGCTGGTCCACACGATGCACTGTAGCGGCAGCCCAGCGGGTCAACCACCGACGCGCCTGAGCAGGTATTTCGGCACCGCCAACAAGTGCGGTGTGGACCTTGAGCATCCGGCGGCTGACGGGGACGGCCAGGTGGACGGTATGCGACAGTTACCAAATGCTCCTGGCACTGCTGCGCCAGTACATCCAGCCGTACCGCCGGCTGGTGGCGGTGCTGATGGCGCTGCAGCTGATCAGCAGCCTCGCGTCGTTGTATCTGCCGACGGTCAACGCCGCCATCATCGACGAGGGCGTCGCGAAGGGCGACACCAGCACGATCGTCCGGCTCGGCATGGTGATGCTCGGGGTCACCGGGTTGCAGGTGTTGTGCTCGGTGGGAGCCGTCTATTTCGGCTCGCGCACCGGGATGGGCTTCGGCCGCGACCTGCGCGCCGCGATGTTCGAACACGTCACCACCTTTTCCGAGCGTGAAACCGCGCGATTCGGCGCGCCGACACTTCTGACGCGCAGCACCAACGACGTGCGGCAGATTCAGTACCTGGTCCAGATAACGGGCACCGTGCTGGTGACCGCTCCGATCATGTGCATCGGCGGCATCTTCATGGCCGTCCGTCAAGAGGCCGCGCTGACGTGGCTGCTGCTGGTCAGTGTTCCGATCATGGCGGTTGCCAACTACTGGGTGATGTCACACATGCTGCCGCTGTTCCGCCGGATGCAGGGCCTGATCGACGGCATCAATCGGGTGATGCGTGATCAGCTGACCGGGGTCCGGGTTGTCCGGGCGTTCGCCCGGGAGGGATTCGAGCGTGACCGCTTTGCCCGCGCCAACACCGCGCTGTCGAACACCGCTCTGACCGCGGGTAATTGGCAGGCGTTGATGCTGCCGGTGACGACCCTCACCATCAACGTGTCCAGCGTCGCGCTGATCTGGTTCGGTGGACTGCGCATCGACCGCGGCCAAATGCAGGTCGGCTCGTTGACCGCTTTTCTGGCCTACTTCACCCAGATCCTGATGGCGGTGTTGATGGCGACGATGACGCTGGTGGTGTTGCCGCGAGCCTCGGTCTGCGCCGAGCGGATCACCGAGGTGCTCGGCACCCGCCCCGCCGTCACCGACCCCCCGAGTCCGCGATTCCCCCATGGCGCGATCAAAGGGACGGTCCGCTTGCAGGGCGCGACATTCACCTATCCGGGCGCTGATCGTCCAGTGCTGCAGGACATTTCACTGACCGCGCGGCCCGGGACCACCACCGCCATTGTCGGCAGCACCGGTTCGGGCAAGTCAACGCTGATCTCTTTGATCTGCCGGCTCTACGACGTGACGGGCGGGGCGGTCTTGGTCGACGGCATCGACGTGCGGAACTACCAGACCGAGCGGCTGTGGTCGGCGATCGGCCTGGTTCCCCAGCGCGGCTACCTCTTTTCCGGAACGGTCGCGGACAACCTGCGGTACGGCGCGGCGCCGCACCAGGCAGTCAGCGACGACCAGATGTGGGAAGCGTTGCGGGTGGCGGCAGCCGACGATTTCGTGCGGGCCCACGATGACGGGCTGCACATGCGGGTGGCGCAGGGCGGTATCAATTTCTCCGGCGGGCAGCGGCAGCGGCTCGCCATCGCCCGCGCGGTCATCCGCCGTCCGGCCATCTATTTGTTCGACGACTCGTTCGCCGCGCTCGACGCGCGCACCGACGCGCGGGTGCGCGCGTCACTGCAGGAAATTTCCGGTGGTGCCACCGTCATCGTTGTCACGCAACGTATCTCGATCGCGGCCAAGGCCGACCAGGTGATCGTGATCGACGACGGGAATCTGGTGGGTGCGGGCACACACGACTCGCTGCTGGCCGATTGCACCACCTACGCCGAATTCGCCGACTCGCAATCGGTCGGTGCGCTGCGTTCCGGGCAAGTCGGGGGCACGTCGTGACCCCCGCGGCCACCAAGGCGACCAACCGGCCGGCCTCGGTAACCCGTTCACATGACTTCTGGGGCTCGGCCACCCGCCTGGTGAAACAGCTTGCGCCGCAACGACGACTGAGCATCGCGGTGATCACACTAGGCATCACCGGCACCGCGATCGGGGTCATCGTTCCGCGGATCCTCGGCCATGCCACCGATTTGCTGTTCAACGGTGTCATCGGACGACAGCTCCCGGCCGGAATCACCAAGGCGCAGGCCGTCGCCGCCGCACGCAGCCGCGGCGCCAACACTTTCGCCGACTTGTTGTCCGGGATGAACGTGGTGCCGGGCCAGGGTGTGGACTTCGGTGCGGTCGCGCGCACGCTGACACTGGCGCTAACCCTCTATCTCGCTTCCGCGGTGCTGATTTGGGTGCAGGCACGGCTGCTCAACGTCACCTTGCAGCGCACCATGGTGGCGCTGCGCGCCCAAGTCGAAGACAAGATCCATCGGTTGCCGTTGTCGTACTTCGACGGACGCCAGCGTGGCGAGTTGCTGAGCAGAGTCACCAACGACATCGACAACGTCCAAACATCGCTGTCGATGACGATCAGCCAGCTGCTGACATCGATTCTGACCGTGGTGGCGGTGCTGGCGATGATGTTGTCCATTTCACCGCTGCTGGTCGTGATCGCTGTGTTGACCGTGCCGTTGTCGCTGTTGGCGACGCGGGCGATCGTGCGACATTCCCAGCGCATGTTCGTCGCCCAGTGGACCAGCATCGGGCGCCTCAACGCCCACATCGAGGAGACCTACAGCGGTTTCACGGTCGTCAAGACATTCGGCCATCAGGCGGCGGCGCGCGAGCAGTTCCGCAGCCTCAACGACGATGTCTACCAGGCCAGTTTCGGCGCTCAATTCTTATCCGGACTGGTCGCACCGGCCACCACGTTCATCGGCAACCTCGGCTACGTCGCGGTAGCCGTTGTCGGCGGTTTGCAAGTGGCCACCGGACACATCACGCTGGGCAACATCCAGGCGTTTATTCAATATGTCCGCCAATTCAACTCACCACTGAGCCAACTGGCCGGGATGTACAACACCCTGCAATCCGGAGTGGCGAGCGCCGAGCGTGTCTTCACGCTGCTCGATGAGCCCGAGGAATCACCGGATCCCGTGGCCGCCGCCACACACCATCGGTTGCCGGCGGCCGGCACGACCCGGCAGTCCGGCGGCCGTGTTGAGTTTGCCCACGTGAGCTTCGCCTACCACCCGGGCACGCCGGTGATCGAAGACCTGTCGCTGGTGGCCGAGCCGGGCAGCACGGTGGCCATCGTCGGGCCGACCGGGGCCGGCAAAACCACGCTGGTGAACCTGCTGATGCGGTTCTATGAGGTCGATGCCGGCCACATCCTGCTCGACGGGATGGACATCGCAACAATGGATCGTCAGTCGCTGCGGTCGCGAATCGGCATGGTGCTGCAGGACACCTGGCTTTTCGAGGGGACGATCGAGGAAAACATCGCTTACGGGCGTCCCGACGCCGGCGAAGAGGAAGTGCACGAAGCGGCCAAGGCAGCCTACGTCGACCGGTTTGTGCGGACCTTGCCGGCCGGCTACCAGACCAGGATCACCGGTGACGGAGGCAACATCAGTGCCGGCGAAAGGCAACTGATCACAATCGCGCGCGCGTTTCTTGCTCGCCCACAATTGCTGATCCTGGACGAGGCCACCAGCTCGGTCGATACCCGCACCGAGGCACTTATCCAGCACGCGATGTGCGAACTGCGCCGCGACCGCACGAGTTTCATTATCGCGCACCGCCTTTCGACAATCCGCGACGCCGACCGCATATTGGTGGTCGAGGCAGGCCGGATCGTCGAGCAGGGCAATCATGGCGAACTACTGGCCCGGCGCGGCGCCTACTACGCGATGGCCCAGGCGTAGCGCCGATCGCGGTACCGCGGCTACCGCACGCGGCTGTGCCGTCACCAAGAATCTATTGAGAATGCTTGAAGGAATAGGCGAGACGCTGTGGTTGTCCTTCTTCAACAGATCACCTGAAAGGGGTGGCAGGAATGTTTTCTCGCCGCATTACGACAATGGCCACCACCAGCATCGGCACCGCCGCCCTCGGGCTTGCCGCGCTCGGCTTGGCCGGTACCGCCGCCGCCAGCGCTGTACAGACCGCCGACGAGGCGTTCTTGGGCCAGATGCAAAGCCTCGGCGTCTCTTTCCCGTCGACTCAAGATGCTGTGCGAGTGGGCCACCAGGTGTGCACTGAGCTTGCCGCCGGCCAGACGCCGACCGCGGTCACCGTCCAGATCTTCCGTCACACCAGCCTGACTCCCCCGCAAGCGGCCAACGTGGTGATGGCGGCGACCAAGGCCTACTGCCCGCAGTTCTCCGGTCAGCCCGCCTAGACGACCTGACGATGGGGGGATTTCGGTAATCGAAATCCCCCCATCGGTCGTTGCAGCACGCTCCAGGACGGCTCCAAGAATTCGTCAAGAAATCGAAGAGGCGGACGTTCGAAGCTCTTCTCAGCACCCCGCTCAGCGAGACGAGAAGAGGCACACCGTGAAGATCGTCAACATCACCACGACACTGACCTTCGCGGTCGCCGCCGGAGCGCTCGCGCTCGGTCTGGCGGTCCCGGCCGGCGCCGCAGCTTCGCAGCTCACATTCGGCGACCCGGCCAGCGCCGCCCAGTTCTGGCGCCAGCAGCAGTACGACGACTGCGTGCTGATGTCGAGCGCCGACGTCATCGGCGAGATCACCGGAGTGCAGCCCTCGGAGCACGACATCATCGAAAAGGCACAATCGACGCCCAGCATCGCCCACCCGGGCTCGATTTACACCAAGCCCGTTTCCACCAGCAACCCGGAATCCGGCATGGGCGCCAACACCGCGGACATCCCCGAACTGCTCGCCCAGTACAAGGTCGGCGCCGTCCTGAGCGACAAGGATGACGCCGCACAGACCGGCAGCCCTTCGGGAATGGCCGCACTCGAGCGGGCGTTGGGCACCGGCCACAAGGTGATCGTCAGCCTGAACGCCGAACTCATCTGGCACCTGCCCGTCGAACAGAAAGGCAAAGGCGGACGCCCGGAGTCCGACCACGCCGTGGTGGTGACCGGTGTGGATACCGCCGCCGGCGTCGTTCACCTCAACGACAGCGGCATACCCGAAGGCCGCAACGAGCAGATCCCCCTCAACCTGTTCGTCGAGTCGTGGGACACCAGCGACGATTTGATGGTCGTCACCAGCTGAACAGCGGCGGGTGAGTAGGTAAGTTTGGACGTTGCAATCCAATTCGCCATTGCAGCTACGATCGCGCTGACTACGAACACATTTCAGCTGTCCGGAACCGAAGGGCAGTGGCAGCCGGCCGATGAGCATGACGACATGCCATCGCAGCTCGACGATTTGCCGGGATTATCAACGAATCCGCTCGCCTGCCGTCACAATCACAACGTGACCTCAAGGCAACCCGACGCCGCGGATGTGGAAAGGCTGGTAGGCGAGATAGTGGATAAACATCTCCAATTCGGCCTGCTCGGACCGCTGGAGTGCAGCGTTGACGGCACCCTAGTGCCGCTGGGCACGCCCAAACAGCGGGCGGTGCTGGCCATGTTGCTGATGAACCGCAACAGCCCGGTCGGCGTCGACCGGCTTATCACAGCCCTCTGGGACGAGTCGCCACCGTCGGGGGCACGGGCCAGCATCCACTCCTACGTGTCGAACCTGCGCAAGCTGCTGACCGGTGCCGGCGTCGACCCGCGCACGGTATTGGTCGCCGCGCCACCCGGTTACCGGCTCAACATCGCCAATGACACCTGCGATGTCGGGCGCTTCAGCGCCGAAAAGACCGCCGGGGTGCAGGCGGCCGCGGCGGGCCGATTCGAGCAAGCCAGTCAACATCTTTCAGCCGCCTTGGCCGAATGGCGCGGCCCGGTGCTCGAGGACCTCGAAGGGTTTCGGTTCGTCGACACCTTCACCACCTCGCTCGTCGAGGAGAAGATTCTGGCCCATACGGCGAAGGCCGAGGCCGAAATCGCCTGCGGACGCGCCTTTACCGTGATCACCGAATTGGAAGCCCTGACGGCCGAACATCCGTACCGCGAGCAGTTGTGGGCTCAGTTGATGACGGCCTACTACCTCACCGATCGCCAATCCGACGCGTTGGCGGCCTACCGCCGCGTGCAGAAGTCGCTCGCCGACGACCTCGGGATCGACCCGGGCCAGAATTTGCGTTCTCTCAATGAGCAGATCCTGCGCCAAGAACCGCTGGACGCCAAAAAGAACGCCATTACGACCGCGGCGGTTGCGATCACGGTCCTCGAGCAATACACGGCCCTGGAGAACAAGACGGTCGCCTATCTGCACGACATGACCGGCCGCAGCTATCCGCTCCACGGTTCGACAACGATTGGGCGGCTTACCGACAACGACATCGTGCTCGACTCCCCCAAAGTCAGCCGACACCATGCCGTCATCGTCGACACGGGAACCAGCTACATCCTCGAGGACCTGCGGTCATCCAACGGCGTGCACGTGCGGGACCAACGAATCCGTTCGGCCGCCCCCTTGCAAGACGGCGACAAAATCCGGATCTGCGATCACGAATTCACCTTCCAATTCACCGGTAACACCCTCGAGGGCTAGCACCCCGCGAGGCGACCCACGCTGGCACGCGCGGCAATTGTTCCCGTTCTCATGCGGTGAGACGGGCGGGCGCTTACCGTCATGATTGCTCAGTCACGGGTGGCGATCGCGTGCATGCCTGCAAAGTCTTGAAAGAGACCGGCAGGCCATGGGTTGGGTTGGAAGGATGAGGAATGAGTGACGAGCAGTCCTCACGGGCGGGGTCGATGTTTGGCCCCTACCACCTCAAACGGCTGCTGGGTCGCGGTGGGATGGGCGAGGTCTACGAGGCCGAGCACACCGTCAAAGAGTGGACGGTCGCGGTCAAACTTCTCTCCGAAAGCTTCAGTAGCGACCCGGTGTTTCGCGAGCGGTTGAAACGCGAAGCCCGCACCGCCGGTCGTTTGCAGGAGCCCCACGTGGTGCCGGTGCACGACTACGGCGAAATCGACGGCCAGATGTTTCTGGAGATGCGCTTGGTCGAGGGCACCGATCTGGACAGCGTGCTCAAACGCTTCGGCCCGTTGACCCCACCGCGCGCGGTCGCCATCATCACCCAGATCGCCTCGGCGCTCGATGCCGCCCACGCCGCCGGAGTGATGCACCGCGACATCAAACCGCAGAACATCCTGGTTACCCGGGACGACTTCGCTTACCTGGTCGACTTCGGCATCGCCAGCGCCACCACCGACGAGAAGCTGACACAGCTCGGCACGGCGGTCGGCACCTGGAAATACATGGCGCCAGAACGGTTTTCCGACGCCGAGGTCACCTACCGCGCCGACATCTATGCGTTGGCCTGCGTGCTCTTCGAGTGCTTGACCGGATCCCCGCCCTATCGGGCCGACAGCGCCGGCGTACTGGTCTCGGCTCATATGACCGGCCCCATTCCCACGCCCAGCACGCAGCGCCCGGGGGTCCCCAAGGCCTTCGACGCGGTGATCGCGCGCGGCATGGCCAAAAGACCAGAGGACCGGTTCGCCAGCGCGGGCGACTTGGCGTTGGCCGCCAAAGAAGCGCTCAGCAATCCCGACCAGGACCGCGCCGCCACCATCTTGCGCCGCAGCCAGGAAGCCGTGCTGCCCACGGCCGACAACCCAGGCGTGCCGGCCTACGCCGCGCCGACGCCCCCGCAGCCGTATCAGCCCGCGTTCAACAGCCCGCCGCCCTCGCCATTCGACCCCCGGTCGGTCCCCGGTTCCGGACCCATACCGTCGCAGAGCGCTCAGACATGGTCCCCGAACAGCGGCCCGATCCCGGCACCCGGCCAGCCTGCGCCGCCCTATTACCAAGGTGCCGGCGCCAACTGGGGCGCACCGCCACAATTCGCCGGATCGGCACCCTGGGGCCAGCCCCCACCCAGACCACACCGCAATGTCTGGCCCATCATCGCCGCCGTCGCGGTGGTGCTCGTCATCGCGAGCGGGGTGGGCATCTGGCTCATCGTTCGGCCCAAGCCGCAACCACCGCAGGCCGCGCCGCTGGGACCCGAACGGCTGAGCGCGCTGCTGCTCAGTGCGGCCGATATCAACACGGTGATGGGCTCGTCGTCGATGGAGCCGGGCAGACCGATCACGTCGACGGACAGCTCCTCGGTGACGGTGTCTGAACCCGATTGCCAGGGTGCGCTCTACACCACCCAGGATCCGGTGTATGCGGGTACCGGCTACTCCGCAGTCAACGGATTGGTGTCCTCGGAGGCGGGCGATAACTACGACCACTGGGTCAACCAGGCTGTAATCCTGTTCCCGTCCGCCGACAAGGCCAAGAGCTTTCTGCAGAGCTCCGGGGAGAAGTGGAAAGGCTGCGCCGGCAAGACGGTGACCGTCACGAACAAGGGCAAAACCTATCGGTGGACGTTCGCACAGGTTCAAGGTGGTCCACCAAAGATCACGCTGATGGACACCCAGGAAGGCGCTGACGGCTGGGAGTGCCAGCGCGCGCTCAGCGTGGCCAACAACGTGATCGTCGACATCAACGCGTGCGGTTATCACATCAGCGATCAGGGTGGCCAGATCGCGGACAAGATCGTGGGCAAGGTCGACAGCGAGAAGACCGAAGGCTAACGCTAGGGCGTTATGGCCTTGTCACGACTGAAGATCGGGGCCCTGCGCGCGTAAGTCGTCGACGGCCGACATGGCCCCGCGTAATTTGGCCAGCCAGTCCTCGGCATGTTCGCCGACCAGCTTCACCGACCACGCGAGGGCGTCGGCGCGGGAGCGGGCGACGCCGGCGTCGACCAACGTATCGAGCACCTGGCGTTCGGGTTGTTTCAGCCTCGTCATGACCGGTACTGCGATGTGGGTGAACAGGATTCGTTCGGTGCCCGTTTTGGAACCGATCTCGACGCCCCAGGAAACCTTGCGCCCGTAGCGATCCTGCGCTTCGTCGGCGATATGCATTCGCTCCGACCGGGTTTCTTCGCGGAAACGTGAAGCTCGGCCTGCCGCGCGTGCCTCGCTCTCTTCGTTTTCCGCACTCGCGGGTTCCGGGAGCTTTCCGATGACGGTGATCTCTTCGCGGTCGACGATCACCGTGGGGTCGCCGTCGAACCAGTCCTCCGGCAGACGTCCGGCGAACCATTCCGCGGCGTCACCGGCGTCGGGTTGCTGGGCTTGCTGCCAGCCACCGGGGCGGCCATACCGCCGTCCGTGTGTGTGATGCGCTTTCATGATTACATGATTACACCGTTACAGCTCTTACGGAACAGTCTTTCACCGGCAGCGAAACGACGGGCGGGCGCGGCCCCGTCGCCCCACCCCGACCAACGGCTGTCGCGGGCACGGGCCGACCGGGAAAAACCGTTGATCCGGGCTGTTCGACGGCGTATTTTGGGATGCGAAGCAGGCCCGGGAAGCGACCAATTCGAAGCGCCGAAACACGGGGAAGGAATTCGGCCGCGTAGGACACGCATAAGACGTAGTCAAACGCCCCCTAGAGTCGCACCGGGCCTGCCCATGGGCCGCCACCCTTCTCGCAGGTACCTCGCCTCAGTCGCCGTCGCCCCGCCGGACGCGGAACAGTTTCACCTCGTTCTTGATCCCCTTGAGGCGCCTGGCGCCGGCGAATGAGCCGGAGAACTCACCGCTATCGCCGATGACGTCCCAGACCGAATCCGCGACCAGGACCGTGCCCGGGCGCGCCACGTTGGTGACACGGCTGGCCACGTTGACCGGGCTGCCGAACCAGTCGCCGGCCCGGCTCACCGCAATACCGGAGGCCACGCCCGCTCGCAGCCGGGGAAAGTCGTTGTCGGTGTCGACGGCTTCGACGAGTTTCACGATGACGTCGAGCAACGGCAGCGGATCGGGGCACACGAACATCACCGCGTCGCCGATGGTCTTGATGAATCGCACCGGAGGCACCGTCATGTCCCGGGCGAGGATGGCCAGCCGATTGGCCAGATGCCCCAACTCCTCGGGTGGTACCCCCTCACCGATCTTGGTGAAGCCGACCAGGTCGGCGAAGGCGACGGTGATTTGCCGCGCACCCGGCAGCGGCTCGCCGGCAGCCCGCTCCGCCGCGTTGATCGCCTCGGTTTCCATCATGTGGCGCAGCTGCATGAACAACATGTGCTGGATCATCGGACCGAGCAACGGCGCGATCTCGCCCACCAAAGCCTTTGAGGCCTTGGCGATTTCGAGCTCGCTGGCACCCGGTCGGATGATCGCCGAAAGCGCCGAGTAGCGCATGACTTCGGCTGCCCGCGACAAACCTTCGGCGAGCACCCGAACCACCAGAACCACCTGTTCGGGATCCAGCCCCCGCTCGACGAATCGCTGGGAGAAGGCGGCGGCTTCGCCGTCGGCGCGCATGTGAACGACCGCGTCGGGGTCGTCCACCCGGACCAGACCGATCGCGCGCTGCACGCGCTGTAACAACCCCAGGTCGATGCCATGGGTCTCGCTGATCTCGCGGGTGGACACGTACGTGCCGTCATCGCCGATCAGGTGCCGGGTGGCCAGCAACAGGGGCGGATTGGTGGTCCGTATCTCTTCGGCGGTGATGCCCTGTTCGAGCAGCCACTGCACCAGTTCGGCACGCTCCGTGCGCGCGGTTCCCTCGAGCCCGTCGAGCAAATCGTCGATGTCGTGGTCGGCCGTGTCGTCCACGTCGCCAACGTACATCGGGGGCGAGTCATGATGTGAGGTGATGGGCACACCACTGCTGCGGGGATTCCCGCCGATCGTCGATGAGCGCGCCGAGACGCTGATCCTCGGCTCGTTTCCCAGCGCGCAATCGCTGGCCGTGGGCCAGTACTACGCCAATCCGCGCAATGCGTTCTGGTCGATCACCGGTGAGCTGTTTGGCTTCGATGCGGCAGAGCCTTACGACAGACGACTGGCGGCCCTGCAATCCCACGGGGTCGCACTGTGGGATGTGCTCTACGGCTGCCGCCGTGTCGGTAGCTCCGATTCGGCGATCGAGCCAAAGAGTTTGGCAGTCAACGATTTTGATGAGCTGTTTGCACGCTATCCCACGATCACGGCGGTGTACTTCAACGGCGCCAAGGCCGCCGACCTGTACCGCAGGCTGGCGAGCGCGCCCGATCGGATCCAGTATCAGCGGTTGCCGTCGACCAGCCCGGCCCATGTGATGCGGCCGGGCGCCAAGCTCGCGGCCTGGTCGGTGATCGCGAGCGCGGCGCAGCCGGGCAAAGCGGGTCACCGCCATCAGACCCAGCGGTGATCGCGAGCGCGGCGCAGCCGGGCCGTTAGGCCCTCAGGACACCGGCGGTCGCCGCAGCGCCCACGGTCTTGCGGCTTCGATCTGAGCCGACAGCGACAGCAGGGTCGCTTCGTCATACGGCCTGCCGACGAGTTGGACCGACATCGGCAGACCGTCACCGTCGAAATCCCATGGAACCACGGCTGCGGGTTGCCCGGTCAGGTTCCAAACCTGTTGGTAGGGAACGTATCGCCCCACCCTCAACAGCGTCGACACCGCGCCGCGGCGTTGATAGGCGCCAATACGCGACGGCCCCGTTGCGGTGCCGGGGGTAACGACGACGTCGACGTCGTCGAAGATCGCCTGAATCCGCGAGATCACGGCATCCTCGTTCGCCCGGATGGCCGCCATCCGCCGGTCGGAGAAGAAAGACCCCAAGCGGGCCATGTTGCGGGTGCGCGCTTCCAGCCGTTCCGGATGGGCCAGGGCGTCCGCGTCATCGCAGATGCCGCGTAAATAACGTGGCAGGAAGTTGGCCAGCACCGCCGAGACCGGATACTCGGGGTCGGCCGTGATGACGTCATGACCGAGGTCGCGAAACAATGCGCCGGCCTGTTCGACCGCCGTCAACTCCGCCCTACCGACCCGGACCGGCAGCGGGGTTGGGACCTTGGTGCTCAAGGCAATTCGCAACCGCCCGGGATTGCGACCCGCCGCGATCACGAACTCCCCTTCGGGACCGGCCAGCGTCGACGTCGCATCCAGGAACACGGCCGCGTCCATCACTGACCGCGTGATCGGGCCGTTGACACTCAGCCCATACCAGGCGTCGTCGTGCGGTTCCAGTGACACGCGATCACGTTGCGGCTTCAGACCGAACAAGCCACACCATGTCGCCGGGATGCGAATCGAGCCGCCCCCGTCGGATCCCAACGCCAGCGATGCCAGCCCGGCGGCGACTGCGGCGGCACTTCCGCCGCTGCTGCCGCCCGGGGTGCGGGTGGGGTTCCACGGATTCCGGGTCGCGCCGAAGGTCATCGACTCGGTGTAGGGCATCATCAACAGCTCGGGCACATTGGTTTTGCCGATGATCACCGCACCCGCCGCGCGCAGCCTGCGTACCACCTCCGCGTCGGAGGTCACGGCGGGCCGGTGTCCGCCGCTTCCGAAGGTCGTCACCTCCCCGGCGACGTCGACATCGTCTTTGATCGCGATCGGCACGCCCAGCAGCGGCAGCCGTTCGCCCGCGTCCAGACGCTGCTGCGCGACGGCGGCCTCGTAACGAGCTTTGTCGGCAAGCACTATCCGGTAGCAGCGCAGCTGACTGTCCAGCCGCGCAATCCGCTCCAGGTAGACCTCGAGCAACTCCGGCGCGGTGAATTCACCGTCGGCCAGCATGCGCGCTTGTGCCGCCGCGCCGGTGAAGGCGACATCGTTCACCGCGGCAGCGTATCCCGACAGTCGTGGCAGGCCGTGGACGGTCTCGGCATGGTCGCGGCGAAACAACCAGTACCGTGGGCGACATGTCCTGCGTGTTCTGTGCGATCGTCGCCGGCGAAGCCCCGGCCATCCGGATCTACGAAGACGACGAGTACCTGGCGATTCTCGACATCCGCCCGTTCACCCGCGGCCACACCTTGGTGTTGCCCAAGCGGCACAGCGTCGATCTGACCGACACCGCGCCGGAGACACTGGCCGGAATGGTCACCCTGGGCCAGCGCATCGCCCTGGCCGCACGCACCACGGAACTGGCCGACGCGAACAACATCGCCGTCAACGACGGCAGCGCCGCGTTCCAGTCCGTGTTCCATATCCACCTGCACGTCCTGCCCCGCCGCAACGGCGACAAGCTGTCGGTGGCCAAAGGAATGCTCTTGCGTCGCGATCCCGACCGGGATGCCACCGCCCAGATTCTGCGCGACGCGCTGGCCCGCATCGATGCGATCCAGCCGGACTAAGCCCTCCTAGACCAGGGATCACAGCCGGCGCGCACCGACCAACCTGGCAAAAGCCACACTTCAGAACAGCTCTTTGGCCAGTAGCTCCAGGGTGGCCACCCGCGCCGGTGCGGTGGCGGGGTCGGTACCGCGGCGCGCCGAGGCCACCGGATTCACCATGACTTCGTCGACGCCGAACCGGTCGGCCAGCGCCCGGATCTGGTCAGCGGCCTCGGCGGGCGTGCCAAGGACAGCGCGGCGCAGTCCGCTCTGCACGATCCGCTGTTGCTGTTCGGTCAGTTCGGCTGCTTCCGCAGCCTCCTCGACCAAGGGCACCGGGCCGAGTGGCTGCCCGGTCCGCAGCCGGGCCATCATCTGCAAGTTGGGCAGAATCAATGCCGTTGCCTCGTCCCGGGCTTCGGCCACCACGGCGTTCACCGTCAGAAATGTCAGCGGCTCGGCGGTCAGTGCACTGGGCTTGAACCGCGACCGGTAGATCTCGAGCGCCTCTTCAGTTCCGTTGCCGGAGAAGTGATGTGCGAACACGTATGGCAATCCCTTGGCGGCGGCCAAGTGCGCCGAGTACATCGACGAGCCCAACAGCCACAGTCGGGGTTCGCCTGCGGCGGCCGGGGTGGCCTTCAGCCGGTAGTCCCCCGAGCGCAGCGGCACCACCACGCCACGTGCACTCATCAGCGCGGCCACGTCGTCCAGGTATTCGGGGAAGTTCTCGATGTCGCGGTCATCCCGACCGCCACGCAGGGCGTACGACGTCACCGGGTCAGAGCCGGGCGCCCGGCCGATGCCCAGGTCGATGCGACCCGGGGCGGCGGCTTCCAGCAGCGCGAACTGTTCGGCCACCGCGAGCGGCGCGTGATTGGGCAGCATCACTCCGCCGGAACCCAGCCGTAGCTGCGAGGTCTGCGCGGCCAGATACGCGATCACCACCGGTGGGCTGGTGGCACCCACTGACGGCATGTTGTGATGCTCAGCGACCCAGTAGCGGGTAAACCCCAGCCGATCCGCGGCTTGCGCGAGTTGCACGGTGGCCGCCAGCGCGCCGCCGGTGGTCTGGTCGGTGCGCACCGGGACAAGATCAATGACGGAAAGACGCACGATGGCGACAACGCGCACCGGCCCGCAAACGTTCCCGCGGCTCAGTAGTCCTTGAGGGTGATCGAGGCGACGATGCGGTCGAACACCTCTTGCGGTATCGCCGCGCCGCCCGGAATGTTGTCCACGACCAGCCACTGATTGCGCTTCACGTAGTCGCTGAACTCGCGGTGGTAGTTGGCAAAGCCGGCTTCGTAGTCGACGGTTCCGGCTTGCGAGGCCGCCTTGAGCTCGCCGGCCAGGATGTAGGCACCCAGCAGTGCAACACTGGTTCCCTGGCCGGACAGCGGCGAGCAGCAGTACCCGGCGTCACCGACCAGCGCCACCCTGCCCCGCGACCAGCGATCCATCTTGATCTGCGCCATCTCGTCGAAGTAGAAGTCCGGTGCGGCGCGCATGTACTCGAGCAGTTGCGGCCGAACCCAGCCGTCTCCGGCCATGCGTCGCTCCAGCTCGGCGAATTGGGCCTCGGTGTCGCGGTAGTCGAGCCGCAGATCGGTATCCATGAAGCCCAACATGGCCCGGGCCTCGGTGTTGTTGCGCGCGCTGTAGACCCCGGCCATCGTCGCGTCCCCGTAGTGCCACGTCTGCCAGTAGTCGAGGTCCAAGAAATTGGGCACCGTGAAGATGGCCGCGTGCGTGCCGAGCCGCTCGATGAAGTTCTCTTCCGGCCCGAAAACCAATCGCCGTACGTTGGAGTGCAATCCGTCGGCGCCGATGACCAGGTCGAAATTGCGCTCGGCGGCGCGCTCGAAGGTGACACGCACGCCCTCGCCATCGTCATCGACGCCGGTGATGGTGTCGTCGAAGATGTATTCGGCGGTCCATTGGCTTGCGCCGTAAAGCAATTCGACCAAGTCATCGCGCAACAGCTCGATGTTGGGACTATCGATGGGGCCGCCGGTGGGCGTCGATTCGGTGTCGCGGGACAGTTCGTTGCCGTCGCTGTCGACGACCGAAGAGCCCCGAATTTGCGTCTTGCGCTTCTGGGCGGCGGCCAGCAGCCCCATGCGTTCGAGCACCGTCAGCGCCGGTCCGCGCACGTCGATCGCCTGACCGCCCGGCCGCGGCCCCCGGTGGCGCTCGACCACGGTCACCGAATAGCCGTGCCGCCCAAACCACAACGCCGCGGTTGCGCCCGCCACACTAGCGCCGGATATCAGAACCTCGGTCACTTGATCCCTGCCAGTCGTTTTGCGTCGCGAAAGACGTCGTCGAGCATTGCTGGTGTCAACCTACCGGTGAACATGTTTTGCTGGCTTGGGTGGTAGCAGCCCAGTAATCGCACACCAGGCGCCAGATCCGCAACGACGCCGTGGCCGAACCGAGGCTTGCGCCCGGCGAAGCTGCCCGGCAGCCGCAGCGCGATCTGCCAGCCGAAGCCGCCCAGGGCCACTACCACGCGAACATGGTCGGATATCAACCGCCATTCGGCCTGCATCCAGGGCCAGCAGTTATCCCGCTCCTCAGGTGTCGGGGCGTTGGCGGGAGGCGCACAGTGCACCGGCGCTACGATGCGAATCTTCTTGGTCTGCAACCCATCTGCGGCGTCGACGCTGGTCGGTTGGTTGACCAGCCCGGCCCGGTACAGCGCCGCATACAACTGGTCACCCGAGCGGTCGCCGGTGAACATCCGTCCCGTCCGGTTGCCACCGTGCGCGGCGGGCGCCAATCCGACGATCAACAGCCTCGGCCGCACCGATCCCCAACTGGGCACCGGCCGCCCCCAGTACGGCTGGTCGGCAAAAGCTCGACGTTTGACTTCCGCCACCTCCTCGCGCCAGCTGACCAACCGCGGGCAGGCCCGGCAGACGCTGACCAGAGCGTCGATTTCGGGAATCGAGCCGGCGTGTTCGGCGAGCTCGACCACTGTCGCGGCGTCGGACGCCACCGGAGTCTGCGGGGTGGCCGGATCACCCGGCCATCCGGTGCCGGCACCAACCGGAGAGCCGAACGCCTGGCCAGTACGTGGGTGGGCAAGCACATGAACATCCTGCATTCAGCCGAGGCTGCGATGAAATTCAGTGGTTCCAGTCGTCGGTTTGCGGTTAGATTTTGCGGCGATATCCATGTCTGATACGAGCCGCGGCCCGGCGCTTTTGATTTTTTCCGCCACGCTGTTGGCGACTGCGGGCACCGGCATCTCGCTGGTGGCGTTCCCGTGGCTGGCCCTGCAGCATCGCAACAGCGCGAAAGACGCGTCGATCGTCGCCGCCGCCATGACGGCGCCCTTGGTGCTCTCCACGCTGATTGCCGGTACCGCGGTCGACTTCTTCGGGCGTCGCCGAGTGTCGCTGGTCTCCGATCTGCTGTCCTGTGCGGCACTGACCGCGGTGCCGCTGACCGCGTGGTTCTTCGGCGCCGAGGCGATCAACGTCGCTGAGCTCGCCGTGTTGGCGTTGTGCGCCGCCGCTTTCGATCCGGCCGGGATCACCGCGCGCCAGTCGATGCTGCCCGAAGCAGCCACCCGTGCCGGTTGGTCGTTGGATCGCACCAACAGCATCTACGAAGCGATTCTCAACCTGGCCTACATCGTCGGCCCCGGGATTGGCGGGTTGATGATCGCCGCGGTCGGCGGCATCAACACGATGTGGGTCACGGCAGGCTGTTTCGGGTTGTCGTTCCTCGCGATTGGTGCGTTGCGGCTGGCGGGTGCGGGCAAGCCGCACCGCGCGACCCGGCCCGGCGGCCTGGCGTCCGGGGTCGCCGAGGGACTCCGGTTCGTCTGGAACCTGCGGGTGCTGCGCACGCTCGGGTTGATCGACCTGGCCGTCACCGCGCTGTACCTGCCGATGGAAAGCGTGCTGTTTCCCAAATACTTCAGCGGACATCACCAACCCGCACAGCTGGGCTGGGCGTTGGCGGCGCTCGGGGCCGGCGGAGTGCTGGGCGCGCTCGGCTATGCCGTGCTCTCGAAACACACCCGGCGACGCACGGCCGTGCTGACCGCGACCCTTACCTTTGGTACCGCGTCGATCGGCCTCGCCTTCCTGCCTCCGTTGCCGGTGATCCTGGTGCTGTGCGGGGTGATTGGCCTGGTCTACGGGCCGATTCAGCCGATCTACAACTACGTGATGCAGACCCGGGCGCCGCAGCAGCTACGCGGTCGAGTGGTCGGGGTGATGACGGGGCTGACGTACGCCGCGGGGCCGCTGGGCTTGCTGGTGGCCGGTCCACTGACCGACGCCGCGGGACTGAAGGTCACATTCCTGGCGCTGGCGGTGCCGATCCTGCTGATCGGCCTCGTCGCCGGCCGGCTGCCCGCGCTGCGCGAGCTGGACCGCGCGCCGGAGTTTGCTGAAGATCCGGGCCGGTGAAACGGGCTTAGTATCGGGCCGTGACCTCTGACACCCTGGCCAGCCTGATCGCCGACCTGCCCGACGGGATGGTCGTCACCGACCCGACCGTGACCGAGGGCTATCGCCAGGACCGCGCCTTCGACCCGTCGGCGGGCAAGCCGCTGGCCGTGGTCCGGCCGCGGCGCACCGAAGAGGTGCAGACCGTGCTGCGCTGGGCGGCCGCCCACCGGGTGCCGGTCGTGACCCGCGGCGCCGGCAGCGGGCTGTCTGGCGGGGCGACCGCATTGGACGACGGCATCGTGCTTTCCACCGAGAAGATGCGCGACATCGCCGTCGACCCGGTGACCCGAACCGCGGTGTGTCAGCCCGGACTGTTCAACGCCGAGGTGAAGAAGGCCGCCGCCGAACACGGCCTGTGGTATCCGCCGGATCCGTCGTCGTTCGAAATCTGCAGCATCGGCGGCAATATCGCCACCAACGCCGGCGGGCTGTGTTGCGTCAAATACGGCGTCACCACCGACTACGTGCTGGGCATGCAGGTGGTGCTGGCCGACGGCACCGCCGTTCGGCTGGGCGGCCCACGACTCAAGGACGTCGCGGGGTTGAGTTTGACCAAGCTCTTCGTCGGCAGCGAAGGCACGCTGGGCGTCGTCACCGAAGTGACGCTGCGGCTGGTTCCCAAGCAGAACGCGTCCAGCATCGTGGTGGCCAGCTTCGCGACCGTCGAGGACGCCGTCGAGGCGGTGCTCGGGGTCACCGCGCGGCTTCGCCCCTCGATGCTGGAGTTCATGGATGCGGTGGCGATCAACGCCGTCGAGGACAGCCTGCGGATGGATTTGGATCGCGGGGCGGCCGCCATGTTGGTGGCCGGGTCCGACGAACGCGGCCGCGCCGGCAGCGAGGACGCCGAAATCATGGCCGAGGTGTTCGCGGAAAATGCTGCGACAGAAGTCTTTTCGACCGATGACCCGGACGAGGGCGAGGCGTTCGTGGTCGCCCGGCGGGCCTGCATTCCGGCCGTCGAAGCCAAAGGGTCGTTACTGCTCGAAGATGTCGGGGTGCCGCTTCCGGCGCTGGGCAAGCTGGTCACCGGGATCGCACGGATCGCCGCCGAACGCGACCTGATGATCTCGGTGATCGCCCACGCCGGCGACGGCAACACCCACCCGTTGATCGTTTACGACCCCGCCGATGCCGACATGACCGACCGCGCCCACCTGGCGTTCGGGGAGATCATGGACCTGGCCGTCGGGCTGGGCGGCACCATCACCGGCGAGCACGGGGTCGGCCGGTTGAAGCGGCCCTGGCTGGCCGGCTATCTGGGCCCTGACGTGATGGACCTCAACCGGCGCATCAAACAGGCGTTGGATCCACACGGCATCCTCAACCCGGGGTCGGGTATCTGACCTCGTGCTCGAGCGCCCGGCCTGCCGAGCGCTCGGCATTGGGCGCTGTAGGTTCTCAAACTCCATGGCGCATCGCGACTCTCGTGCGTGCGGGTTTGCAGAATTCTCACCAAAATGGCGGAGGCATTTTTCTCATCTTCGTGGCGGATCCGAGAATTAGCCGGTTGTGCAGAACTCGGCTCGGGTCACGCTCGACAATGGCCGCCATGCATGCGGCGAGCCCGGCGACACCGTGGTTTCGAGACCGACTTCTGAGACGTCCTGACCTGCTCAAATCCGTCGACCTGGAGCGGCGCAGGAGGTGTCTCGAATGTGGTCTGTTTCGATACACGCGAAGTGACCGCAGTCTTGACGTCGTCGCTGCGGGGTGAGCCGGTCGATATTGTGGGGGCGATGTGTGACCACACCGCGGAGTTTGTGGCGCTGATCTCTGCGAAGCGGGAGTTCTCCGCGTACGGCCTCTCACACTGGGCGGTGCTCGCGGTGTTCGCGATCGGGTCCGCGGCGCTGGTCTGGATCGGACGCCGGCAGAGCGAATCGCAGGCCCGACTCCTCGGCCGCGTCCTTGGGGGAGTGACTGCGGTGATATATGGTGCGGGGCTGGTTTATTCACTGCTCCGGCCCACCATCGACAGTTCGGTGCCGCTGCGCCTGACCGATCTCGCGACCGTCACGGCGGCCTATGCATTGTGGTCGCAGCGACATTGGGCCTTCGCACTCACCTACTACTGGGGCCTGGTCCTAAGCACGCAGGCGTTGATCTCACCGGTTCTATACGCCCCAGACTTCCCTAGCCATGAATTCCTCGGGTTCTGGGCGATTCACCTGCTCGTCGTATGGGCCGCCATCTATCTCACCTTCGGACGTGGAATGCGGCCGCGCTGGCGCAGCTACCGCATCGCGGTTATCACGACCCTGTTATGGGCGGCAGTCACCTTCACGTTCAACACGATCGCGGGAACGAATTACGGCTTCCTCAATAGAAAACCTGCCACCGCGACGCTGCTGGACGTGCTCGGGCGATGGCCGGTGTACCTACTGACGGGCGGCCTCCTCGTAGTCATCATTTGGGCGCTCATGACCTGGCCGTGGGAGCGAAAACGACGACACAATGGCAAGCAGCTTCACTGACTGTGTCGTCGCACCGCGTGTCCATGGACTACGCCGTTCCAAAGTAGAGGGTCCAGGGAGACGGTTTGAGTCGGGACCACGCGCAGTGAGTGCCCGTCTCAATGATCTCGCGACACCCAGTTCGGCCAGACCAAATCCTCATCATGCTGGTTCTGGCAGATCTGCCACTTCTATGCCACGAAGGTGAGAACTCCGGCAAAGAAAATGAGAACCTACAGCTGGCGCCCCACCGACCGGGCACTCGGCATGCGGCCGATGGTTGACATATTGCCGTTGCTGTCGTACGAATGAGACATGGCATCCGTTATGTCTCACGAAGCACCGGTCGCTTTCCAGCTGGCCAACGCCGACACCTGGCCGGATCCGTGGCCGATGTACCGCGCGTTGCGCGACCACGATCCCGTGCACCACGTCGTGCCGCCCAAGCATCCCGAGCACGACTACTACGTGCTCTCCCGGCACGCCGACGTGTGGGCCGCGGCCCGCGACCACGAGACCTTCTCGTCGGCCCAGGGACTGACGGTCAACTATGACGATCTGGAACTGATTGGGCTGCAAGATAATCCACCCTTCGTGATGCAGGATCCTCCGGTACACACCGAATTCCGCAAACTGGTGTCGCGTGGATTCACGCCGCGGCAGGTCGAGGCGGTGGAACCCAAAGTCCGGGAGTTCGTCGTCGAGCGCATCGAGGGGTTGCGCTCGCGCGGCGGCGGTGACATCGTCACCGAACTGTTCAAACCGCTGCCGTCCATGGTGGTCGCCCATTATCTGGGTGTGCCGGAGGAAGATCGGGCACAATTCGACGGCTGGACGGATGCCATCGTCGCGGCCAACACCGCCGAAGGCGGCGTAGCCGGCGCACTGGAAACGGTCGGCGATGCGGTCGGGTCGATGATGGCCTACTTCGCGAAGCTGATCGAACGTCGGCGGACCGAACCCGAGGACGACACCATCTCGCACCTGGTCGCCGCCGGAGTGGGCGCCGACGGCGACATCGCCGGCACGTTGTCGGTGCTGGCCTTCACGTTCACGATGGTCACCGGCGGCAACGACACCACGACCGGAATGCTCGGCGGATCAATGCCTTTGCTGCACCAGCGTCCCGACCAGCGGCGGCTGCTGGTCGATGCCCCCGACCGCATTCCCGACGCGGTCGAGGAGTTGCTGCGGCTGACCTCACCCGTACAGGGGCTGGCCCGGACCGTCACCCGTGACGTGACCGTCGGCGACACCACCATCCCGGCCGGGCGCAGGGTACTGTTGCTGTACGGATCGGCCAACCGTGACGAACGCCAATATGGTTCGGATGCAGGCGAACTCGACGTGACTCGATGCCCACGAAATATCCTGACGTTCAGCCACGGCGCACACCACTGCCTGGGCGCGGCAGCCGCCCGGATGCAATCCCGGGTTGCGCTCACCGAACTGCTCGCGCGCTGCCCGGACTTCGAGGTGGACGAAGACGGCATCGTCTGGGCCGGCGGCAGTTACGTCCGGCGTCCGCTGTCGGTGCCGATTCGAGTGAAGTCCTGATGGCCGGCAACGACTGGCTGGGTGCGCACCGGACCGAAGCGGCCGCCGACCGGATACTCGACGCCGCCGAGCGGCTCTACACGCAGCGGGACTCGGATTCGATCAGCATGAACGAAATCGCCCGGGCGGCAGGCTGTTCGCGGGCAACGCTGTACCGGTACTTCGAGAACCGCGAGGCACTGCGGACCGCTTACATTCACCGCGAAACCCGTCGGTTGGGCCGTGAAATCATCGCGCGCACCGGCGGAATCGAGGATCCGCGGGAACGGTTGATCACCAGCATCCTCGTCACATTGCGGATGGTGCGCGAGAGCCCGGCGCTGGCGTCGTGGTTCGCCACCACCCGCCCGCCCGTGGGTGGCGAATTGGCCGGCCAGTCCGACGTAATCACGGCGCTGGCGGTGTCGTTCCTGCATTCCCTGGGGCCCGATGCTGCCGACGTCGTCGAACGACGGGCCCGGTGGACGGTGCGGGTGATCGTCTCGCTGCTGACCTATCCGGGCCGCGACGAAGACGAAGAGCGGTCGATGATCGAGGAATTCGTCGTTCCGATCGTGACGCCGGTCTCCGCCCGGGGCTAACCGGCGCCCGCTTCGTAGTCAGTCCCGGACCCGGGTGAGCCGATGCAGCAGCCACGCCAGCGGGATCGTCACGACCAGGGTCGCGATGTACAGGTAGAGCATCGAACCGGTGTAGACGCGCGCGCGTACCACGTAGTCCATCGCGAATTCCATGGTGATCAGGTGGATCAGGAAGATCTCGTAGGAGATCTCCCCCAGCCACACCATCGGGCGGCTGGCCAGGACCCGCGAATACCAGCCGTGGTCACCCAGGGCCAGCGGTGCCACCGCGAGTCCGGCGATGACGGCATAGAAACAGGTCTTGAACAACGCTTCGCTCAGCGTTGCCGGGGAGGTGGTGGGCGCGCCCGCGATGGGAGTGGACACGATGAAATAGCAGACGACCGCCAGCGGGATCGCAACGAATCCGTACCCGCGCACCCCCATCTCTTGCAGCACGGTCAGCATCATCCCGGCGAGGAACCAGGCCAGATAGGTGGGCAGCCACAGCCGCGCGCCGTCGGGAAACCAGTGATCGGTGTGCACCAGGACCAGCCAGGCCGGGCTGATCAACGTCATCCCGGCCAGAGCGCCCAGCACCAATTTCGGCTGCCACTGCCGTCGGCAGATCAATACCAGCAGCAGGTATGCCAACAGCGGCAGCGCGACGTAGAACGCGGCCTCCACCGCTAGGCTCCACATCTGGGTCAACCCCTGGTGCAGATACTTGCCCAGGTAGCCGTTGCAGTAGATCTGGGTGAGCGTGAGGTTGCGCGCCAGACCCAGCCAACTGTGTCCGGGGTTGGGCCCGGCATCGCGGTAGTGGTACAGGACATAGGCGAACAAGACGGTGACGACGTAGGCCGGCATGATGCGCCGAACACGGTGCCACGCATAGCGACTCAGCGATGGGGGTGCACCGCCTCGCTCGGCCGACTTCACCCACGGCCGGAACAACAGGTATCCCGAGAGCACGAAGAAGATCGGCACCCCGATCTCCATCCGTGAACCGACCAAGCCCCAATAACCGTGCGTGTATTTGCCGGTGGTGTACGCCGCGTGGGTGCCCATCACGAGGAGCGCGGCGACCGCGCGGATTCCGGTCAGCGAGGCGACTCGGTCGACGCGAGAGGTCTGCTCGAGGCCGCCCTGGGCGTCTTGTTCTTCCGACAGTGTCATCCGTTGTGTTTCCTGCGCGGCTTCCCGCCGTCCCGCCCGCGGGCCTTGGCGGATGAGCGCTCCGGCTGAAGGTTGATCAGCACCCCCGAAATACGAGTCTGCTCAAGCCTTTTCATCGTCGACTTGGGCAACTTGGCCGGCAGTTCCACCAGAGAGAAATCCGGCCCGATGGCGATATGGCCGAAATCACTGCGATGCAGCCCTCCCTCGTTGGCGATGGCGCCGACGATCGCGCCCGGCCCGATCTTGTGCCGCTTGCCCACCGCGATGCGATAGGTGGCGAAGGGTTTTGTGTTCCTGGGCCGTTCGGGGCGGTCGCGATGTTCGGTACGACGTTCGCGGCGCTCCGGCGGCGGCTCGGGCGCCATCAGGAATTCCTCGCCGTCGCGGGATTGCAGTGCCAGCGCCGCGGCGATGTCGGCCATCGGGGTGTCGTGCTCGCGCTCGTAGTCCTCGACCAACTTGCGGAACAGGTCGATTCCGGGCGCACCGAGCGCGGTGGTGATGGAATCGGCGAACTTGGCCACCCGCTGTGCGTTGACGTCCTCGATAGTGGGCAATTCGGTTTCGGTGAGCGTTTGGCGGGTGGCCTTTTCGATCGCCTTGAGCAGGTGCCGTTCTCGTGGGGAGACGAACAGCAGGGCGGTTCCCGAACGGCCGGCCCGGCCGGTGCGTCCGATCCGGTGCACGTATGACTCGGTGTCATGGGGGATGTCGTAGTTGAGCACGTGTGATATCCGCTCGACATCGAGACCGCGGGCGGCCACGTCGGTGGCGACCAGGATGTCGATGCTGCCGTCCTTGAGAGCGGCGACGGTCCGCTCGCGCTGGGCCTGCGGGATGTCTCCGTTGATGGCCGCCGCGGAAAACCCTCGGGCCCTGAGCCTTTCCGCGACTTCTTCGGTGGCCTGCTTGGTTCTGACGAAGACGATCATCGCCTCGAACGGCTCGACTTCCAGAACCCGGGTCAGCGCGTCCATCTTGCGCGGGCCGGCGACCTGGATGTAACGCTGCGAAATATTCTCGGCGGTCGCGGTTTTCGCTTTGGTGGAGACCTCGAGCGGGTCGTGCAGATACTTGGTGGTGAGCTTGCGGATCGCGGGCGGCATGGTCGCGGAGAACAACGCCACCTGCTTGTACTCCGGGGTTTCGGACAGGATGCGATCGACTTCCTCGGCGAAGCCCATGGTGAGCATCTCGTCGGCCTCGTCGAGGACCAGGTAATCGACGTGGGAGAGGTCCAGCGTCCCGCGCTCGAGGTGGTCGATCACCCGGCCCGGAGTGCCGACCACCACGTGGGCGCCACGCCGCAGCCCGGCCAACTGCACGCCGTAGGACGAGCCGCCGTAAATCGGCAGCACGTTGATCTTGGGCAGATGGGCCCCGTACCGGCTGAACGCCTCGGCCACCTGCAGAGCCAGTTCCCGGGTGGGGGCGAGCACCAGCGCCTGGGTGGCGGTGCTGGTGACGTCGATCTTCGACAGGATCGGAATCGCGAACGCGGCCGTCTTGCCGGTGCCGGTCTGGGCCAGCCCGACGACGTCGGATCCCGCCAGCAGCGCCGGGATGGTCGCCGCCTGGATGCCGGTGGGCGACTCGTAGCCGACGTCGGCGATCGCCCGCAGGACCGAGGGGTTGATCTGCAGGTCGGCAAACGTCGTTGAGGCAGCTTCAGTCGAGCTGTCCGAGAGGGTCATCGTCCAAGGAGTCTAGTGGTGATCGCGAGCTCAGCCTCAGCTGAGCGCTGCGGGTCACCACCATAGCGCCCCGTGGTGATCGCGAGCTCAGCCGCAGCTGAGCGCTGCGGGTCACCAGCAGCTGACTGGTCCGGTGATCATCAGCACACCCGGCCATGCCTGCCACAGCCCCGGACCCGAGGACGGTACGGTGCCAAGGTGTGTGGTCGCTACCGTGTCGTACCGAGCCACTGACCGGCTCGGCCGCTGTCGCTTTGATCGCTCTAACGTTGACCGGCTGCGGTTCGGGAGACTCCACCGTCGCGAAGACGCCGCAGGCCAGGACGACTTCGGAGACCCCGTCGATCACGGCTCCGGCCACGCCGTCGGCGGCCGCTCAACCCGGCAACGCGCAGCCGGCCGACCCCTGCGCGGTCAACCTCGCCTCGCCCACCATCGCGAAGGTGGTCTCCGAGCTGCCTCGGGACCCGCGCAGCCAGCAACCGTGGAATCCCGAGCCGCTGGCCGGCAACTACAACCAGTGCGCGCAGCTGTCGGCGGTGATCATCAAGGCCAACACCAATGCGGTCAGTCCCACCACCCGTGCGGTGCTGTTCCACCTCGGTCAATTCATCCCGCAGGGGGTGCCCGACACCTACGGGTTCAATGGGGTTGACCCGGCGCAAACCACGGGCGACACGGTCGCACTCACCTATCCCAGCGGCATCAACGGCTTGAACACCGATGTGAAGTTCCACTGGAACGGCAACGCCGTCGAACTCATCGGCAATACCCCCGGCCACTGATCGAGGGCACGCCCGCCCGACACAGCCTTGTTGTCGGGGCGCTGACTTACAGTGGCCCACGTGTTGGTCTCCGGCGACAGCATCGTTTACAGCGCATCGGATCTTGCCGCCGCCGCCCGCTGCGAATTCGCGCTGCTGAGGGACTTCGACGCGAAGCTGGGCCGCGGACCCGCCGTCACCATCGAGGACGAACTGCTCGTGCGGACGGCCGCGCTCGGAAGCGAACACGAGCGACGCGAACTCGCCTCGCTGCGCCGCCAGTTCGGCGAGGCCGTCGCGATCATCGGCCGCCCGGCCTATACGCCTGCCGGCCTGGCGGCCGCCGCGGACGCGACCCGCCGCGCCATCGTCGGAAATGCGCCGGTGGTGTATCAAGCCGCCATGTTCGACGGCCGCTTCGTCGGGTTCGCCGACTTTCTGGTGCGCGATGGTGAGCAGTACCGAGTCGTAGACACCAAATTGGCCCGCTCGGCCAAGGTGACCGCACTGCTGCAGCTGGCCGCCTACGCCGACGCGTTGGCCGCCTCGGGTGTGCCCGTTGCGCCGGAGGCCGAACTGCGGCTGGGTGATGGAACCTCGGTGCGGCACCGGGTGTGCGATCTGATCCCGGTGTACCGCTCGCAGCGGGCCCGGCTGCAGCGCCTCCTCGATGACCACTATGCGGGCGGCGCACCGGTCGCCTGGCACGACGAGGGCGTCGCGGCCTGCTTCCGCTGCCCGCTGTGTCTCGAGCAACTGCGTGCAGCCGACGACGTCTTACTGGTCGCCGGTATGCGGATAAGCCAGCGAGACAAGCTCTTTGACGCCGGGATCAGCACGGTTGCCGAGCTGGCCGAGCATCGCGGGCCGGTGCCGGACCTGGCCGCCGGCGTGCTCGGGAAGTTGACCACCCAAGCGAAACTTCAAGTCCGCCAACGTGACACGGGTGTTCCCCAGTTCGAGGTCATCGATCCGCAGCCACTGGCCCTGCTCCCCGAGCCCGACCCCGGGGACCTGTTTTTCGACTTCGAAGGCGACCCGCTGTGGACCACCGATGGCCGTGAGTGGGGCCTGGAATACCTGTTCGGTGTGCTGGAAGCCGGACCGACCGGCAAGTTTCGTCCCCTGTGGGCGCACAACCGGGCGGACGAACGCCAGGCGCTGATCGACTTCTTGGCGCTGGTGGCCAAACGCCGCAAGCGCCGCCCCAACATGCACATTTACCATTACGCGCCGTACGAGAAGACCGCGTTGTTGCGACTGGCCGGGCGGTACGGTGTGGGAGAGGACGAAGTCGACGAACTGCTGCGCAGCGGCACTCTGGTGGACCTTTATCCCTTGGTGCGCAGGAGCATTCGGGTGGGCGCAGAGTCGTTCAGCCTCAAGGCGCTGGAGCCGCTGTACATGGGAGCCCAACTACGTGCCGGTGACGTGACCACTGCCGCCGGTTCGATCACCTCTTACGCACAATATTGCGAGTTGCAGGCGGACGGCCGCGGTGACGAGGCCGCATCCGTGCTCAAGGAGATCGAGGACTACAACCACTACGACTGCCGGTCGACTCAGGAATTGCGAAACTGGTTGATGCTGCGCGCCTACGAATCTGGCGTCGTACCGATCGGCGCCCAGCCGGTGGACGACGGCAACACCGTCGACGACCGCGACCAACTGGCGGTGACATTGTCGACGTTCGCCGGAGCCGCCGGTATCGGCGACCGCACCCCGCAGCAGATCGCGGTAGCACTGCTGGCCGCCGCGCGCGGCTACCACCGGCGCGAGGACAAACCGTTCTGGTGGGCCCATTTCGACCGGCTGAACTTTCCCCTCGAGGAGTGGACGGATAACACCGACGTGTTCGTCGCCGAGCGCGTGTCTGTCAGCGTCGACTGGCACACCCCTCCCCGGGCGCGCAAACCGCAGCGGCGGCTGCAGCTACGCGGCGAATTGGCCCGCGGCGACCTGAAAAGCGACGTCTTTGCGCTCTACAACCCGCCGGCGCCGCCAGGCATGACCGACAGCCCGGACCGGCGGGCGGCCGGACGCGCCTCGGTCATCGAGGCCGACGATCCGGCGGTGCCCACCGAGGTCGTGGTTGTTGAACGAGTTAGCAGTGACGGCAACACCTTTGATCAATTGCCGTTTGCACTGACTCCCGGCCCGCCCATCCCGACCACCGCGCTGCGGGTGTCGATCGAGGCGACCGCCGCCGCGGTGGCCGCCGGATTGCCGCAACTGCCGCGCAGCGCCGTCGTCGACGTGCTGCTGCGCCGAGCGCCCCGGACGCGCAGCGCCACTTCCCTCCCGCGTAGCGATGACACCGTCGCCGACATCACCGCCGCGCTACTCGATTTGGACTCGTCGTACCTGGCGGTGCATGGGCCGCCCGGCACCGGCAAGACGCACACCGCCGCCCGGGTGATCCACGACCTGGTTACCCGACACGGCTGGCACGTCGGTGTTGTCGCGCAATCGCACGCCACCGTGGAGAACGTGTTGGACTGTGTGATCGACGCCGGTTTGGATCCGCAGCGGATCGCAAAGAAGCGCTACGACCACCAGTCCCCGCGCTGGCGGGAGATCGATGGCGGCGCGTACGCCGCCTTCCTGGCCGACACACCGGGATGTGTAATCGGCGGCACGGCATGGGATTTCGCCAACGCCAATCGGATACCGCCGGGAAGCCTTGACCTGCTGGTAATCGACGAAGCGGGCCAATTCTGTCTGGCCAACACCATCGCGGTGGCCCCGGCAGCAGACAACCTGTTGCTGCTCGGGGATCCGCAGCAGTTGCCGCAAGTCAGCCAGGGCACTCATCCAGAGCCGGTGGACACCTCCGCGCTGGATTGGCTGGTCGACGGCCAGCGCACGCTGCCCGAGGAACGCGGTTACTTCTTGGACCGCTCGTTCCGAATGCATCCTGCCGTCTGCGCCGCGGTTTCGGCGCTCTCTTATGAGAACAGGCTGCAGTCCGACGACTGCACGGCCGCCCGCCGCCTGGACGGGTATTTACCTGGCGTGCAGCTACTTTCGGTTGAGCACCAAGGGAACTCGGCCGAGAGCCCCGAGGAGGCCGCCGCCATAGTCGCCGCGATCGGAGAACTGCTCGGCGCGGCGTGGACCGACGAGCACGGCACCCGGGCATTGACCGCCGCCGACGTGCTGGTGCTGGCGCCCTACAACGCCCAGGTGGCGCTGCTGCGCCGCCGCCTGACCGCAGCGGCGCTCGGCGGTGTACGGGTGGGGACGGTCGACAAGTTCCAGGGCGGACAGGCGCCGGTGGTGTTCATCTCGATGACGGTGTCGTCCATGGATGTGGTGCCACGCGGAATCTCGTTTCTGCTCAACAGGAATCGGCTCAATGTGGCGGTCAGCCGGGCTCAGTACGCCGCCATAATCGTGCGCTCGCCGTCACTGACGGAATATTTGCCCGCCACACCCGAGGGACTGATCGACCTGGGCGCCTTCCTGGCGCTGACCCAACCCGATCTGCGGTAGACCGGCTAACCGCTCGAGGAGTGCCGGCCGGACCCGGTGGGGTCGTCGTCCGGATCGGGACGGTGGTGCTGGCCTCGCAGCGATTCGCCTTCGGTGAAGCGGTGGCCCGCCGGTCCATTGTGGTGGCGACGCGGCGGCCGGGTGAGCCGATCACCCGGTGGCATGGGTTTGGGCGGGTGCCGCACTGCCACCTGGCGAAGGCGTTTGCCGCTGTCCACACGAGAACCGTTGTGGGCATAGCCAATTGGTTGGGCTTTTGGTTCATCGAAAGCGTTGTGCCACGAATCGGCCCGGGGCGGCACTTCGCTACGCCGTGGCTGCGGGGGATCGAGCCGCGGCGGCGCGGGTTGGCTCGACTGCCCGGCGTCGGGTTCGCGCACCAGCACGAATTCGACGTACTCGTCGTCGTCATAATCGTCGTCGACAACGTCATCGTCGTCGGGCCCGAGCAGATCTTCGCCGCCCCTGCCGTTGTCCGTCCACGGCGCAGAGCCGACCAGGAACAGTGCGGCGATGATTCCGAACAATGCGATGAACGCGGGCAACAGCACCGATTGCGACATCGCGGCAGAGAACGGTTCGCGCAGGAATTCGGGCAGCTGCAACGCGAGGGCACCCTCGTCGGTGGCCTCGCCGGACGGCTGCGGCGGCACCTCGGCAGTGATCCGCCAGGTCATGAACGCGGCCATGCCGGCGCTGCCCAGCACCGCGCCCAACTGGCGCACGGAGTTGTATACCGCGGAGCCCGCGCCCGCCAGCTCGGGCGGCAGGTTCCGGGTCGCGGTGGCGGTCAGCGGTGACCACACGCACGCCATCCCGACACCCGTGGCAAAGAACGGCAACACCAGCCGCCAGATCGGCGTCGTCGGCGACATCTCGAAGGTCAGCCACGTCAGCGCCACCGCCAGCACCGAGAACCCGAAGCCGAGCACCGGCAGCGGATGGTATTTGTCGACGATTTTGCCGACGAACGGGGCGAAAACACCGTTGGCGATCGCCATGGGCGCAATCAGCAGAGCCGAGCGCGTCGGCGAGAGCCCGCACACGGCCTGCGCGTAGAACGTCAGCGGCAGCATCATCGCTGTCGAGGCGAAGGAGATGACGGCGACCCCGACGTTGCACACGCTGAAATCGCGGTCACTGAAGATGACCAACGGAATCAGTGGCTCATGCGCGTTCAGCGACTGCCAGAACGCGAAGGCCGTCATGAATCCGACCCCCGCGACGATCAGCGCCCAGATCCACGGTTGCCAGTGGGCGGCCTGGCCCTGTTGCAGCCCGAACACGATCAGGAAGATGCCGATACCGGACAGCGCGACCCCGATCAAGTCGAAGCGGTGCGACTGGGTGGGCAGCACCGGAACCAGCCAGTAGGCCAACCCCAGCCCGATGACACCGATGGGGACGTTGACGAAGAAGATCCACTGCCACCCCAGGCCGTCGACCAGCACCCCGCCGGCCAGCGGGCCGACCAGGCTGGCGACGCCGGCGGTGGCGCCCCACAGGCTCACCGCGACGCCACGCCGCTGCGCCGGGAAGATTCGGGTGATGGTCGACAAGGTCTGCGGGGTGAGCAGCCCCGCGCCGATGCCCTGCACGACGCGGGCCGCGATCAGCATGGTGGCGCTGCCGGCCAACCCGCACCACACCGAGGAGATGGTGAACACCACCAGGCCGAAAAGGTAGAGATTCTTGGGGCCGAACCGGTCACCCAGGCGCCCGGCCACCAGCAAGACGACCGCATAGCCCAGCAGGTAGGCGCTGGTCACCCAGACCACGGTGTCGTAGCCGATGCGCAAGCTGGCCATGATGGTCGGGTTGGCGATGGCGACGATGGTCGAGTCGACCATGATCATGAAAAAGCCGATCATCATCGCCCACAGCGGGTTCCAGGGGTTCCGCGATTGCGGCGAGCTCTGGGTGAAAAAGTTCCAGCGGTGGGCGGACCGCGCCGGGCCCGATCCCGCGCGCCGCGCGCCTCCGGGCGTGCGGGGCGTAGCCGTGGTCATCCACCCCACCTCGTTTCGCTCCCGACGATGCTGTGCAGCCGTACGGCCCGTCTGGTCGATCGCACCCACCCACGCAGGTCATACACCACACGCGCGCCGCGGTAAACAGCAAGCATGGGCACCGAGAAACGGCAAGGACCGTCGCAGACATCCAGCGAGCATTATTCCCGGTGAGGCAATAGGCCGGCAGCCAAGGATCGGGCCGGGGCGGATAACGCGGCAGGATTTGCCGCGGGCGCGTTAGCCTGAAAGAACGCCATTTGCAGGAGAGACGATATGCGGGCTCGACGGAACAAGTCGCCGAACCGGTTTTTCAACATGTCCGACGCCGGACAGGCGCCGACCGGCAAAAGTGGTCGGCCCAAGATGTCCGCTCGGGCATTGGCACAGGTCATCGAGCGGAGTTCGCGATTGCAGGGGCCGGCGGCCGAGGCCTACGTGAACCGGCTGCGCAACGCGCATCCCCAGGCCGGCCCGGCGGAGATCCTGGCCAAACTGCAAAAGCGTTACCTGGCCATCGTGACGGCCGGCGGCGTAGCCGTGGGAGCCGCGGCGACCGTCCCCGGAATCGGCACGATCAGCGCCCTGTCCGCGGCGGCCGCCGAGACGGTGACGTTCTTGGAGGCCACCGCGTTCTTCGTGCTGGCGGTGGCGGTGATCCACGACATTCCGGCCGATCACCGGGAACGACGGCGCGCCCTGGTGCTGGCGGTCCTCGCCGGGGACAACAGCGAACACGCCGTCGCAGAGCTGATCGGTCCGCGCCGCACCAACGGCGGCTGGATCTCCGAGAGCCTGGCCGCCCTGCCGCTGTCGTCGATGTCGAAGCTGAACTCACGGCTGCTCAAGTCGTGGGTCCGGAAGTACACCCTGCGGCGCGGCGCCCTGTTGTTCGGCAAACTGCTGCCGGTCGGCATCGGGGTCGTGGTGGGCGCCATCGGCAACTACCTCGCCGGCAAGAAGATGATCCGCAACGCGAAGCGGGCATTCGGCGCCCCGCCGGCGCGCTGGCCGCGCGCGCTGCACCTGGTGCCGCCCGTCCACGAAGCCGGCTAGCCCCCAACCTCACCGTGGCCCCCGGTCAACCTGGCGGATCGGCGGCGAAAGGTTAGCCTTTATAGGGCGGAAACAATGGGTACCGCCATGGGTGTGGAGTCTCGGTCATCCGGGGCCGACACAAGTGCAGGCGCCGCGGGAATGCGGCTGCGGAACAGAAGGATTGAGGCGAACTGCGGTCGTGAGCAACATAAGTTCACCATTCGGGCAGAACGAATGGCTGGTCGAGGAGATGTACCGCAAGTTCCGCGACGACCCCTCGTCAGTCGATCCGAGCTGGCATGAGTTCTTAGTCGATTACAACCCCGAGCCGATCAGCGACTCGGCGCCGGCCGCCCCGACCAGCGTCGATGGCCCGCCGGCAGCGGCCGCGCCGGCGAAGCCCGCTCCGGCGGCCCCGCAGACCTCCGAGCCCGCCAAGGCCACACCTCCGGTGAGCACGGCCGCCGGCAATGGGGTCGCGACGCGGCCGGCCAAGGCCGCCGCTCCCCCGCCGGCCGAAGGTGACGAGCTGCAGACGCTGCGCGGCGCCGCGGCGGCCGTCGTCAAGAACATGTCGGCGTCGCTGGACGTGCCGACTGCGACCAGTGTCCGCGCCATCCCGGCGAAGCTGATGATCGACAACCGGATCGTCATTAACAATCAGCTCAAGCGCACCCGCGGCGGCAAGATCTCGTTCACCCACCTGTTGGGCTACGCGCTGGTGCAGGCCATCAAGAAGTTCCCGAACATGAACCGGCACTACGCCGAGATCGACGGCAAGCCCACCGCGGTAACCCCGGCGCACACAAACCTCGGCCTGGCCATCGACCTGCAGGGTAAAGACGGCAAGCGCTCTCTGGTGGTCGCCGGCATCAAGAATTGCGAAACCATGCGGTTCGCGCAGTTCGTCACCGCCTACGAGGACATCGTGCGACGGGCGCGCGACGGCAAGCTAACTGCCGAAGACTTTGCCGGCGTGACGATTTCGCTGACCAACCCAGGCACCATCGGCACCGTGCACTCGGTGCCGCGGCTGATGACCGGCCAGGGCGCCATCATCGGTGTCGGCGCCATGGAATACCCCGCGGAGTTCCAGGGCGCCAGTGAGGAACGCATCGCCGAGCTGGGGATCGGCAAGCTGATCACGCTGACCTCGACCTACGACCACCGCATCATCCAGGGCGCGGAGTCCGGCGACTTTTTGCGCACCATCCACGAGATGCTGCTGTCGGATGCCTTCTGGGACGAGATCTTCCGCGAGCTGGGCAACCCGTACCTGCCGGTGCGGTGGAGCACCGACAACCCGGACTCGATCGTCGACAAGAACGCCCGGGTGATGGAACTTATTGCGGCCTACCGCAGTCGCGGTCACCTGATGGCCGACATCGATCCATTGCGGTTGGACGGCAGCCGATTCCGCAGCCACCCCGATCTCGAGATTCTCAACCACGGCCTGACGCTGTGGGATCTCGATCGGGTGTTCAAGGTCAACGGCTTCGCCGGTTCCGAGTACAAGAAGCTGCGCGACGTGCTCGGTCTGCTGCGCGACGCCTACTGCCGGCACATCGGTGTGGAGTACACCCACATTCTGGAACCCTCACAACAGGAATGGTTGCAGCAGCGCGTCGAGACCAAGCACGTCAAACCGACGGTGGCCGAGCAGAAGTTCATCCTGAGCAAGCTGAACGCGGCTGAGGCCTTCGAAACCTTCCTGCAAACCAAATATGTTGGCCAGAAGCGGTTTTCACTGGAAGGTGCGGAAAGCATCATCCCGATGATGGACGCGGCTATCGATCAGTGCGCCGAGCACGGACTCGACGAGGTGGTCATCGGTATGCCGCACCGCGGCCGGCTCAATGTGCTGGCCAACATCGTCGGCAAGCCGTACTCCCAGATCTTCAGCGAGTTCGAGGGCAACCTCAACCCGGCGCAGGCGCACGGGTCCGGGGACGTCAAATACCACCTGGGCGCGACCGGTGTGTACCTACAGATGTTCGGCGACAACGACATTCAGGTGTCGTTGACCGCCAACCCGTCGCACCTGGAGGCCGTCGACCCGGTGCTGGAGGGTTTGGTTCGGGCCAAGCAGGATCTGCTGGACCGGGGCGCCGAAGATCACGGCGACGAGAAAGCCTTCTCGGTGGTGCCGATGATGCTGCACGGCGACGCCGCGTTCGCCGGTCAGGGCGTGGTCGCCGAGACCCTGAACCTGACGAACCTGCCCGGTTACCGCGTCGGCGGCACCATCCACATCATCGCCAACAACCAGATCGGCTTCACCACCGCGCCGGAGTATTCGCGGTCCAGCGAGTACTGCACCGACGTCGCGAAGATGATCGGGGCGCCGATCTTCCACGTCAACGGTGACGACCCGGAAGCCTGCGCCTGGGTGGCCAAGCTGGCCGTCGACTTCCGGCAAGAGTTCAAGAAGGACGTCGTCATCGACATGCTGTGCTACCGCAAGCGCGGGCACAACGAGGGCGACGACCCGTCGATGACCAACCCCGCGATGTACGACGTGGTCGACATCAAACGCGGAGTCCGCAAGAGCTACACCGAAGCCCTGATCGGCCGCGGCGACATCTCGATGAAAGAAGCCGAGGACGCGCTGCGCGACTATCAGGGCCAGCTGGAACGGGTGTTCAACGAGGTCCGCGAACTCGAGAAGCACGGGGCGCTGCCCAGCGAATCGGTCGAGGCCGACCAGATGCTGCCCGCCGGCCTGGCGACCGCGGTGGACAAGTCGCTGCTGGCCCGCATCGGTGACGCCTTCCTGGCGCTACCGGACGGCTTCACCGCACACCCGCGAGTGCAGCCGGTGCTGGAGAAGCGCCGCGAGATGGCCTACGAGGGCAAGATCGACTGGGCCTTCGGTGAACTGCTGGCGCTGGGCTCACTGGTGGCCGAGGGCAAGCTGGTGCGGCTGTCGGGTCAAGACACCCGGCGCGGCACCTTCTCCCAGCGGCACTCGGTGATCATCGACCGCAATAGCGGCGAAGAGTTCACCCCGCTGAAGTTGCTGGCGACGAACGCCGACGGCACCCCCACCGGCGGGAAGTTCCTGGTCTACGACTCGCCGCTGTCCGAGTACGCCGCGGTCGGCTTCGAGTACGGCTACACCGTGGGCAACCCGGACGCCCTGGTGTTGTGGGAGGCGCAGTTCGGGGACTTCGTCAACGGCGCCCAGTCGATCATCGACGAGTTCATCAGCTCCGGTGAGGCCAAGTGGGGCCAGTTGTCCAACGTCGTGCTGCTGCTGCCGCACGGCCACGAGGGCCAGGGCCCCGACCACACGTCGGCCCGCATCGAGCGCTTCCTGCAGCTGTGGGCAGAAGGCTCGATGACGATCGCGGTGCCCTCGACGCCGTCCAACTACTTCCACCTGTTGCGGCGACACGCGCTCGACGGTGTGCAGCGCCCGCTGATCGTGTTCACCCCGAAATCGATGCTGCGCAACAAGGCGGCGGTCAGCGACGTCCGGGACTTCACCGAGATCAAGTTCCGCTCGGTGCTCGAAGAACCCACTTACGAGGACGGCATCGGTGATCGCAGCAAGGTCAACCGGGTCCTGCTGACCAGCGGCAAGCTCTACTACGAGCTGGTGGCCCGCAAGGCCAAGGACAACCGCGACGATGTGGCGATCGTGCGGATCGAGCAACTCGCGCCACTGCCGAAGCGCAGGCTGGGCGAGACGCTGGACCGCTACCCGAATGCCAGCCAATACTTCTGGGTGCAGGAGGAGCCGGCCAACCAGGGTGCATGGCCGCGTTTCGGACTGGAGCTGCCCGAGCTCCTGCCGGACAAGCTGACCGGGCTCAAGCGCATCTCGCGCCGCGCGATGTCGGCCCCGTCGTCGGGGTCGTCGAAGGTGCACGCGGTCGAACAGCAGGAGATCATCGATACGGCCTTCGGCTAGCCCGGCGACGGTGAGCGCCGCAACGGCGCGAGCAAGGAGTCGGGCCATCCGGGCTAGCCCGGCGACGGTGAGCGCCGCAACGGCGCGAGCAAGGAGTCGGGCCATCCGAGCTAGCCCGGCGACGGTGAGCGCCGCAACGGCGCGCTGCGGTGAGCGCCGACCGCGACCCGCGGATATCGGGGACCGCTGGTACCGGCTAGCCTCGAGGCAAACGTGCCGATAAGGAAGGGTGCTCATGCAAGGGTTCGCCGGCAAGGTCGCGGTGGTGACTGGCGCGGGTTCAGGTATCGGACAGGCGCTGGCCGTCGAGTTGGCCCGCTCGGGCGCTAAGGTGGCGATCAGCGACGTCGACCTCGAAGGTCTGGCCCAGACCGAGGAACAGCTGAAGGCGATCGGCGCGTCGTTCAAGTCAGACCGGCTCGACGTGACCGAGCGTGAAGCCTTCCTGGCCTACGCCGATGGGGTCAAGGAGCACTTCGGCAAGGTCAATCAGGTCTACAACAACGCGGGAATCGCCTTCACCGGCGACGTGGAAGTCAGCCAGTTCAAAGACATCGAACGGGTGATGGACGTCGACTTCTGGGGCGTCGTCAACGGCACCAAGGCGTTCCTTCCGCACCTGATCGCCTCCGGCGACGGCCACGTCGTCAACGTGTCGAGCGTCTTCGGGCTGTTTTCGGTCCCGGGGCAGGCGGCCTACAACGCGGCCAAGTTCGCGGTGCGGGGTTTCACCGAGGCGCTGCGCCAGGAGATGGCGGTCGCCGGCCACCCAGTGGCGGTGACCACGGTGCACCCCGGCGGCATCAAGACCGCGATCGCGCGCAACGCGACGGCCGCCGAGGGCCTTGACTCCGAGCAACTCGCGAAGCTGTTCGACAAGCGGCTCGCCAGGACCAGCCCGCAACGCGCCGCCCAGATCATCCTGGACGCGGTCCGCAAGAAGAAGGCCCGGGTGCTGGTAGGAACGGATGCCAAACTCCTGGACGTGTTGGTCCGGTTGGCGGGCCCGTACTACCAGCAGCTGTTCGGGCCTGTCATGGGACGGCTGCTACCCAAACAGTGACCCGTCCCTCAGTGCCGGTGGTCGCTGAATCACCATTTCGCCCTGCTATAGCCAGCTTCGCTGGTAACGATTAGCCTCAACGCGTCAATTTCTGGTCGAGGGAGTGTTGTTGATGCACGGATTCGCCGACAAGGTCGCCGTGGTCACCGGCGCGGGTTCGGGCATCGGCCAGGCGCTGGCCATCGAACTGGGCCGGGCGGGCGCCAAGCTGGCGATCAGTGACGTCGACACTCGAGGACTCGCCGAGACCGTGGACCGACTGAAGGCGATCGGCGCTCCGGTCAAGGCAGACCGACTCGACGTGACCGAGCGCAACGCTTTCCTGGCCTACGCCGACGCGGTCAACGAGCACTACGGCAAGGTCAACCAGATCTACAACAACGCCGGCATCACCTTCATGGGGTTGATCGAGGCCAGTCAGTTCAAAGACATCGAACGGGTGATAGACGTCGATTACTGGGGTGTCGTCAACGGCACCAAGGCGTTCCTTCCACACCTGATCACCTCCGGCGACGGCCACGTCATCAATGTCTCCAGCGCACTCGGCCTGTTCTCCGCACCGGGACAAGCGGCTTACGTCTCGGCCAAGTTCGCCGTCCGGGGATTCACCGAGGCCCTTCATCAGGAGATGGTGCGAGCCGGTCACCCGGTGCGGGTGACAACCGTGCACCCGGGCGGCATCAAAACAGCGTTCGCTCGAAATGCCACCGCCGCTGATGGCCTCGACCACGGCGCGATGGTCGATCTGTTCGAGCAGCAGCAGGCCAAGACCAGCCCGCAGCGAGCCGCTCAGCTCATCCTGAAAGGGGTGCGCAAACGCAAACCCCGGGTGCTGGTCGGCCCGGACGTCAGGGCGATGGATCTGGTGGTGCGGCTGACGGGTTCCCGACCGGAACTGCTGTTGGGCGGACCCGTCATGAGCCGGCTTCAGCAGACTGTGCACCGGTTGATGCCGAAGCGCTAGCGGTCACCGGCCCAGCGGATGCTCGGCCAGCCAGCCGCCCGCCACCACCTGCGGGTCGGCACCGCTACGCACTTGCCGCCGCATCTCGACCAGAGCCGCGGTGTCCAGCACGCCGGCCACTTCGTTGACCGCCAGCAACTGCCGATCGCTGAGCGCGTTACGGCGATAAAGCGGCACCACGTTCTCCGCCCGGATCAGTGCGGGTTTACCGTCGGCCAGCGCAACCAGGTCGTCGGGAGTGCTGGGGTCGGCGGTCGTCGTCCACCCCGCGGTCAGCTGCCCGCCCCGAATGGCGGCGAACATCGTTGCGCTGTCCGGGAATTCATGCGGCCGGGGAAGTCTGCAGGAGCCGACTGTCGACGGTTCCTGGCGCCCGGCGATCGTCCCGATGACGAGGCCGTCGCAGTGTTTGGGCAGAGTGCTCAAGTCCGCGCTGACGTCACTGCCGCCCCACGCCTTGGCGGTGGACTGGCTTACCAGCAACACCGGTTTGTCCTCAGCGGCCGTCGTGTAGTCACCCGCGACGACGCCCTCGGGTAGCGCGGCGATCATCGCGCGGTAGACGTCTTTGTCCGACATTGCCGTCGCGCCGGGCTGTAGGGCTTGCAATGTGCGACCGGTGAAGACGGGAACGACGGTGAATGCGCCGGAATCCATTTGCGGCTTCGGGTCGCTCGCGGTCGCCGCCCGCGCGCCGAAGCCGTACGACCGCAGTGCAGCGACGTAGACGCCGGCCAGCAACGCCGAATCGCCGTCAGAACGCGAGCCGACCACCACTTCGGCGCGGGCACGACGGTCGCCGGTGTCGGTCGCGCATCCGGCTACAGCGAGTACGGCGGCGAGCAGCGGCACCGCCAGCCTGCCGATTCTCACTCCCCGGAAGTGTCTGAGGCTTCTGTGGCCAGGGCCACCGCTTTGGCCACCGCTTCGCCGACCCGGGTGTCCAGCGGGCTGGGAACGATCCGGTCGAGCGCAAGGTCGTCGCTCACGACGGAGAAGATCGCCTCGGCCGCGGCAACCATCATCTTTTCGGTGATCCGGCGGGCGCCGGCTTCCAGCGCACCGCGGAACACCCCTGGGAAGGCCAACACGTTGTTGATCTGGTTCGGGAAATCACTGCGGCCGGTGGCCACCACCGCCGCGTACCTGGCCGCGATGTCGGGATGGATCTCCGGGTCGGGGTTGGACAGCGCGAACACGATCCCGTTGGGTGCCATGGTGGCGATCATTTCTTCGGGGACCACGCCCGCCGACAGGCCCAGGAACACGTCGGCGCCCCGGATGGCTTCGACCATGCTGCCGGTCAGACCGGCCGGGTTGGTGCGTTGCGCCAGCGCAGCCTTGGCGTCGTTCATGTCGTCGCGACCGGTGTGCAGAATTCCACGCGAGTCGATCACGGTGATATCCGAAACACCCATCACCATAAGGAGATTGGTGCACGCGATGCCGGCCGCACCGGCTCCGGAAACCACCACCTTCAGCGAGGTCATGTCGCGGCCCAGTAGCTTGCTGGCGCCCATGAGTGCGGACAACACCACGATCGCCGTGCCGTGCTGGTCGTCATGCATCACCGGGCAGTCCAGCGCCTCGATGAGGCGACGTTCGATCTCGAAGCAGCGCGGTGCGGAGATGTCCTCGAGATTGACGGCGCCGAACGTCGGACGCAGCCGCACCAGGGTTTCGACGATCTCGTCGGGATCCTTGGTGTCCAACACAATCGGGATGGCGTTCAGGCCGCCGTACGCTTGGAACAGCGCGCACTTGCCCTCCATCACCGGCAGCGACGCCGCGGGCCCGATGTCGCCGAGGCCCAGTACCGCGCTGCCGTCACTGACCACCGCCACCAAGCGGTTCGCCCATGTGTAGCGGGCCGCCTGGGCATGGTCGGCGGCGATCGCACGGCTGACTTGCGCCACACCGGGGGTATAGGCGATCGACAACGCCCGCTGGGTATCCAGCGGCGACGTCAGGCCTACCGAGAGCTTGCCGCCTATGTGTGCCTCGAAGATCTCAGCGTCGGTGATCGCGCCCTGCTCGGGGTGCGTCTGTATCGATTCAAGCAATTCGGACACGCGCTTCAGGGTACTGACTACCGATTGGTAGCCCTAATTGGTGAGGTAGCTGTTAGTGCCGATCCGCAGCGCGCGCCTCCGCAGCGCTTGCGATCGCCGCTAGATCAGCTTGAGGTCGGTGACCGCGGCGCGCTCGTCGACCAGCTCGGCGGTGGTCTTATCGATGCGGCCCTGGGAGAACTCGTCGATCTCCAGCCCCTGAACGATCGACCAGTTGCCGTCCTTGGTGGTCACCGGGAACGACGACACGATGCCCTCGGGCACGCCGTAGGAGCCGTCGGAGTAGACCGCCATCGACACCCAGTCACCGGCCGGGCTGCCGAGCAGCCAGGAGCGGGCGGCATCGACGGTGGCCGACGCCGCCGAGGCGGCCGAGGAGGCGCCGCGCGCGTCGATGATCGCCGCGCCGCGCTTGGCGACCGTCGGGATGAAGTCGTTCTCGATCCAGTTCTGGTCGTTGACCACTTCGGCCGCGTTCTTGCCGCCGACCTCGGCGTGGAAGATGTCGGGGTACTGGGTGGCCGAGTGGTTGCCCCAGATGGTCACCTTCTTGATGTCGGTCACCGCGGCGCCGGTCTTCTTGGCCAGCTGCGAGATGGCCCGGTTGTGGTCGAGGCGGGTCAGCGCGGAGAACCGCTCCTTGGGGATGTCGGGCGCGTTGCTCAGCGCGATCAGCGCGTTGGTGTTGGCCGGGTTTCCGGTTACCCCGATCCGGACGTCGTCGGCGGCGACCTCATTCAGGGCCTTGCCCTGCGCGGTGAAGATCGCGCCGTTGGCCTCCAGCAGGTCGCTGCGCTCCATGCCCGGGCCGCGCGGCCGGGCGCCGACCAGCAGCGCCAGGTTCACACCGTCGAAGATCTTGTTGGCGTCCGCGCCGATCTCCACGCCGGACAGCAGCGGGAACGCGCAGTCGTCGAGCTCCATCACGACACCCTCGAGCGCCTTGAGCGCGGGCTCGATCTCAAGGAGACGCAGCTCGATCGGGCGGTCGGGGCCCAGCAGCGAGCCACTCGCCAGGCGGAACAACAGGCTGTAGCCGATCTGGCCGGCGGCGCCGGTGACGGCGACCTTGAGAGGACTTGCGCTCACGTCGGTGTACTCCTTGTGGAGAAGTTCGTGCAGATTCGGGTTTCGGCTTGAAACTAGCGCACTCTTCTCGGCCCCCAATCTCCGGTCTGCTACCAGGGCTTTTCCCGGCACCGGATCGTCACGCTTTGAACAGCTGGCGCGCGTACCATGGAGCACCGCTCGAGTCGGACCTGCGAAACGTGGGAGGTGGATGTGTTCCAGGGATTTGACGCATTGCCCGAAGCGCTTCGGCCGCTTGCCCACGAACCGGCCCCCAAGCCGCGCCCGGATCCTCAACTCCCCAAAGAGACGCTGGTTGATTGCGCCGTGTACGCCGACGGTCACCGGTTGCCCGGCACCTTCGGTTATGCGGCCGCACTGGAGAAGGTCCGCGAGATCGAAGCGCTGGGGCAGCAGGGTTTCGTCTGGGTCGGCCTGCGCGAACCCAACCAGTCCGAGATGCAGGACGTGGCCGACGTGTTCGGGCTGCATGCGCTGGCTGTGGAGGACGCGGTGTGCGCCCATCAGCGGCCGAAGGTGGAGCGGTATGACGACACCTTGTTTCTGGTCCTCAAGACCGTCAACTACGTCCCCCACGAATCTGTGGTACTGGCCCGCGAGATCGTCGAGACCGGCGAGATCATGGTGTTCGTCGGCGCGGACTTCGTGGTCACCGTCCGCCACGGCGAACACGGCGGACTGTCCGAGGTGCGCAGGCGGATGGACGCCGACCCCGAGCAGATGCAGTTGGGCCCGTATGCGGTGATGCACGCGATCGCCGACCACGTGGTGGACCACTACCTCGAGGTGAGCGGCCTGATGCTGGCCGATATCGACAGCATCGAGGGGCTGGCGTTCGCCCCGGGCAGCAAGATCGACGTCGAACCGATCTACCTGCTCAAGCGCGAGGTGGTCGAATTGCGCCGGTGTGTCAACCCGCTGTCGGGCGCGTTCCATCGAATCCAGATGGACAACAAGGACGTGATCTCCAAAGAAGTTCGCCGCTACCTGCGCGACGTCGCCGATCATCACTCCGAGGCCGCGGACCAGATCGCCAGCTACGACGACATGCTCAACTCGTTGATCCAGGCGGCGCTGGCCCGGGTCGGGATGCAGCAGAACAACGACATGCGCAAGATGGCGGCCTGGGCCGGTATTTTGGCGGTGCCCACCATGGTCGCCGCCATCTACGGAATGAACTTCCATTTCATGCCCGAGCTGACCTGGACGTGGGGGTACCCCGGGATCATGGCCCTGATGGCCGTCGCCTGCGTGGGCCTGTATTTCCAGTTCCGGCGCAACAACTGGCTCTAGACGGCCGGACGGATTGGCGTTGACGCGTCAATCCGGCTGTGCGGCAGGGCGATTCGGATCCAGCACGTCGACGCCGTCGTTGACCCACGCTTGTCGCATCGCTTCGGCGCCCTTGAGCCGCACCCAGGCCGCTTCGGTTGCGGTGATAGGGGTGGCCGACAGGAACTGCACCGGTTCACGGGGCGGATCCAGCGGTAGGTCGCGAATTGCACTGCGGCCCAGCAGCACAGCGGTGAACGGCACCCGCGACGACGGCGACGCCCACAGCGGCGAGCCGAGATCGACCAGTGCGTCGGCACATAGGACCACACCGTCGACGGCCGGGGCCGCCGCCAGTATCGCCAGGCTGCGCGCGATGCCGGTGATCGGGCCGGGATCGCGTAGCTGCAACACAATTTCGGCGCGCGGGCCGCGCAACGGGTCAGCGATATCCAGCGTCGGTTCGGTCATCGGGTGACGTGAGCAGCCCAACGTGACATAGTGCACCGACCCGTCCGGCTCACGGAAACGCAGCACTTCGATGGTCTCGGTACCCAGAAATGTCACACTGGCCACATCGGGTTCGGTGTCGGTGAAGTGCGCGCGCAGATGCGCGCGCAGCTGCTCCAAACCATGTGTCACGGCGTCCCAGACGGCGCGATGGTCAGATTTGTTCCGGAGTCGGCATCGAAGACCGCCAGCTTGGTGGTGTCGAACGCCAACTCGATCGACTGCCCGATGGACGCCTTGGATTCAGCGGGAACCCTTGCCACGAACTGATTTTCGCGCACATCCGATTCAGCGGCCAACTCGTCCAACTGAGCCGAGTGGGCGGCCCACCCCGCGGTGGAGAAGTAGATGTACTTGTCCGCGCCCAACGACTCGACCAAGTCGACCTTGACCTCGAAAGTCAGCGCCCTGATGCGCTGGTAACCGTCGATCAGAGCGGCGTCGGACAGATGCTCGGGGCGTACGCCGACGATGACGTTCGCCGGCTCCGGATGCCTGGCGATCACCTCTTGGACGTCCGATGTCAGCATCACCTCGCCGAACGGCAGCTTCAGCCCTAAGGGCGTCAGCGCTGCCGGGAAGAAGTTCATCGCCGGCGAGCCAATGAAGCCAGCGACGAACAGGTTAGCCGGATGTTCGTAAAGCTCGTCAGGTGTGCCGATTTGCTGCGCGACGCCGGAGTGCATCACCACCACGCGGTCGCCCAGGGTCATTGCTTCGGTCTGATCATGGGTGACGTAGACCGTCGTGGTGCCCAGCCTCTTCTGCAGCCTGGCGATCTCACCGCGCATCTGTACGCGCAACTTGGCGTCCAGGTTCGACAGCGGCTCGTCCATCAGAAATGCCTTGGGGTGGCGCACGATTGCGCGGCCCATCGCCACCCGTTGACGCTGGCCAAGATGAAGAAGGCCGAGATAGCCCAGAAGGTCGAGGAGACGGCCAGAACGCTTGACCTGACCGAGCTTCTGGACCGCAAGCCATCGCAGTTGTCGGGAGGCCAGCGTCAACGGGTGGCGATGGGCCGCGCAATCGTGCGCCACCCCAAGGCATTTCTGATGGACGAGCCGCTGTC
>NZ_LZKU01000028.1 GCF_001672975.1 Mycobacterium sp. 1465703.0 | reverse complement strand
CGGGGTGGTGGAGGTCAAGCCGTAACGGGCCGCCACCTCGGTGATGATGGCGGTCCCGCCGCCCTGGCCCCAGAATTTCTCGGCCGCGCCGTCGTCGGAGGACTGCAGCATGATGTCCAGGGCCTGGCGGTCGTCGGCGCTCAGTGGACCCTTGCCCTCGGATTCGTGCAGCAGCAGATCATCGGCGATGAACAGCTTCGCCACCGACGCGGTGCCGATGACCTGGCTGTTGCCGTTGGCGATCAACTGGTGGGTGCGGCGATCGAGGATGGCCACCGACAGGGCGGCGCCGCTGCCGGCCGCCTCGTCGGTGGCCTGGTGGACACGGGCCTGCAACTGGCCGAATCCCGGGCTGGGCAGCGCCTCGGGCGGCTGTGCAGGCGTCACCGCTTTGAGCATGAACGTGGCGGACTGCGGCGGAGCAGATGGCGGTGGCGAAGAGAGGACCCGTACGGGTGCGGCGACCGGGAGGCTGTACACCTTTGCCTGCACCAGCGCCTCGGAACCGGCAGCCACCAGCAACGTCACCGCCGCGGTGGCGGTGAACAGTGTCAGCGGACGTACCCGCATTCGTCTCCTCCGGCGTGACTTCGGCACCGTGCAACAGCGGGCCTGTCGCGCCACCTGCACCGGCCATCACGTCCCCGTCCGGGCAGCGCGTTCTGACCCCAGTCATATGTACCATTTACCAGCGAGTTTGGCGCGTTGCGAACCGCCGACTTCGTGTGATTTTCCCGGCACCCGCCCTGTCTGGCACAATTGACCAGTTGTCTCCAGCGGTTGCAGGCCGGTCGAGCCGTTGCCCGCCTGCTGCGAGATACGCCAGAAAGCCCGAAACCATCGGCTTGGTGACCGCCTCACACCCTGCGTGTGGGTAGCTGCCGCCGGCCGCGACCTCAAGGAAGTGTCTCGCACATGAACCGGCTGGACTTCGTCGATCAGGCGTCGCTGCGCGACGACATCCCGGTTTTCGGCCCGGGCGACACCATCAACGTGCACGTCAAGGTCATCGAGGGCGCCAAAGAGCGTATCCAGGTGTTCAAGGGCGTGGTGATCCGCCGCCAGGGCGGCGGCATCCGCGAGACCTTCACCGTGCGCAAGGAGAGCTACGGCGTCGGCGTCGAGCGGACCTTCCCGGTGCACTCGCCCAACATCGACCACATCCAGGTGGTGACCCGCGGTGATGTCCGTCGCGCGAAGCTGTACTACCTGCGTGAACTGCGCGGCAAGAAGGCCAAGATCAAGGAGAAGCGCTGAGCCGGGACGCCTTGGCGGCGCTGCTGATTCGCCCGGTCTTTTCGGCCGCCGGATCGCTTGCCGGTTTACCGGGCCACAACGTGCGCTGGCTACGCTGATCTCGTGACCGATACCGCGGATTCATCTAAGCCCGAGTCCCACACCGGCGAGTCAGATCCGAAGGTCTCTACCCGCAACCCGGAGACGCGCCCCGACGGCGACGCGGCGACGCCGGCCGGATCCATCCCCGAACCGGGACAGGCAGCCGAGACGCCCGATGCGGGCGAACCCGAGGACGCCAAGCGTTCGACGGTGCGCGAATTCGCCATCCTGGCGGTGATCGCCGTCGTCCTCTACTACGTCATGTTGACCTTCGTGGCGCGGCCCTACCTGATCCCGTCCGAGTCCATGGAACCCACGCTGCACGGCTGCACGGGCTGCGTCGGCGACCGGATCATGGTGGACAAGGTCAGTTACCGGTTCAGCGCGCCGCGCCCCGGTGACGTCATCGTCTTCAAGGGCCCGCCGCCGTGGAACCTCGGCTACAAGTCGATCCGGTCCAACAACACCGTGCTGCGCTGGGTGCAAAACGGGCTGTCCTTCGTCGGATTCGTGCCGCCCGACGAGAATGACCTGGTCAAGCGGGTCATCGCGGTGGGCGGCCAGACGGTGCAATGCCGGGCCGAGACCGGGCTGACGGTGGACGGCAAGCAGCTCAAGGAGCCGTACCTGGATCGCAACACCATGGCCGCCGACCCTTCGGTCTACCCATGCCTGGGCAGCGAATTCGGGCCGGTCGCCGTCCCGGCGGGGCGGTTGTGGGTGATGGGCGACAACCGGACGCACTCGGCCGATTCGCGCGCCCACTGCACCAGCGTGCCGGCCGAAGCCCTCAAGGGTGTGTTGTGCACCGGCGACCCGACCTCGGGAACCGTGCCGGTGTCCAACGTCATCGGGAAAGCCAGGTTCATCGTGTGGCCGCCGTCCCGATGGGGCGGCGTGGGATCGGTGAACCCGCAGCAGAATCAGTAGCTATGGCCACGACGTGGCCGCCGCGGACGGTGATCCGCAAATCGTCGGGCTTGCGCACCCTGGAGTCCGCGCTGTACCGCGGCGGGTTGGGACCGGTGGCCGGCGTGGACGAAGTGGGCCGCGGCGCCTGCGCCGGGCCGCTGGTGGTGGCGGCCTGCGTGCTCGGGCCGGGACGAATGGAAAGCCTTGCCGCGCTTGATGATTCCAAGAAGCTGACCGAGGCGGCCCGGGAGAAGCTGTTCCCGCTGATTCGCCGCTACGCCCTGGCCTATCACGTGGTGTTCATCCCGCCGGCCGAGGTGGACCGCCGCGGCGTACACGTCGCCAACATCGAGGGGATGCGCCGCGCCGTCGCCGGGCTGTCGGTGCGGCCCGGCTACGTGCTGAGCGACGGCTTTCGGGTGCCCGGTCTGGCCGTCCCGTCACTGCCGGTCATCGGCGGCGATGCGGTGGCGGCGTGCATCGCGGCGGCCAGCGTGCTGGCGAAGGTCAGCCGGGACCGGTTGATGGTCGCCATGGAGGCCGATCACCCCGGTTATGGCTTCGCCCTGCACAAGGGCTACAGCACGCCGGCGCACAGCACGGCGCTGTCGCAGCTGGGGCCGTGCCCCGAGCACCGCTTTTCGTTTATCAACGTGCGGCGGGTGGCCAACGGATCGGGCACCCGGTTGGTGGCCGAGTGCCCACCGGACCCACCGCTGCAGCGCGACGGATATCGGTGAGGAAAGATGGCATCAGGGTTCCGCCCCGGCGAACGGCAGCTGATGCCGGCATCCCCGGGAAAAACCGTTTGGGAGAAGGACGTCTGAGCAGATGAGTGCAGAAGATCTCGAAAAGTATGAAACCGAGATGGAGCTCTCGCTGTACCGCGAATATAAGGACATCGTCGGCCAGTTCAGCTACGTCGTGGAAACCGAACGGCGCTTCTACCTGGCCAACAGCGTGGAGATGACGCCGCGCAACGCCGACGGCGAGGTCTACTTCGAGCTGCGGCTGTCCGATGCCTGGGTGTGGGACATGTACCGGCCGGCGCGGTTCGTCAAGCAGGTGCGGGTGGTCACCTTCAAGGACGTCAACATCGAAGAGGTTGAGAAGCCGGAGCTGCGGCTTCCGGAGTAGCCGCCGCTAGTCACTAGGCGGAACTTCGTTGTCGCTGGGGACCGGCAACCTGCCACGCCGGTCGATGACCTCACGTGCGACATCGGCGAGTTTGATGTTCAGCGCCTGGGAATGGCGACGCAGCAGGTCGAACGCCTCGTCCTCGCCCATGTCGTGCAGCAACATCAACATCCCCACGGCCTTGCCGATCTCGCGGTTGCTCAGCAGCCCGCGTCGCAGGCTTGTCGCATCTTCGCCCTTGCCGACCGCGTTGATGGCGACACTGGCGAACGCGGCCAGCACCGCCGCCCGCCCGGCGGACTCGGCGTCGAACATGTTCGGGGTGTCGCTGAACAGGTTCAGCGCAGCTCCCTTGCGCTTGTCCACCAGCAGCCGAAACCCCATCGCGCCCCGCACCGGAGTCTCGGCGACCAGCAGCGACGCCAACTTGGGCCACAGCGACGGCGTGGTCAAGTCCGGGTCGATCTGGGGTGTCTCTTCCTCGATGGCGTCGATGCACGGGCCGTCGCCGGCGCGCCGCTCGAGTTCGTCGACGGTCTGCGCCAGCCGGTCACTGGCACCGACGGTGACGTACTTGTCGTTCTCGCGCACCAACAGGCTGGCGTGGTCGCAGCCGCGCACGGTCAGGGTCGCGGCGATGCAGATGGCGGCATACATCTGGTTGACGTCCGAGCCCTGGTAGATGATCTCGGCGAGGGCGGCGAAAACCGTCGCGGGGTCCGCTGTCTCCCCGCCCGTCGCGGGTGCACCCGCGCCGTTCGCCGATTCGTCGCCCATGCTGCGCCTCGTTTCCTGCGGTGTCGACGGTGCGGCCGCCTCCGGCCGCGCTAAATTATCAGTCGCCGACGCCAGCCTTACATGCAGTTTGGTCCGGTTGCGGCTAATCAGCGGGTATCTTGGCCGGTCACCGTCGACCGCCGGCCCCCGCTGGTGGTGCGGACAACCCGCACCTCCAACCGCTCACGAATCGCGAGACGTTGGATAGATGGTTCTACCATGCGCCGAATGTATGTGCCCAGGGACCGGTGACGTTGCCCACCGGGTTTCGGCTGGCCGCGGGAGGGAACGACGTTCTGCATGGGAGTAACCGTCGCGGTGACCGGGCCGACCGGGGAGATCGGTATCTCCGCGGTGACGGCGCTGGAACGCGAGCCCGCCGTCGATGCCGTCATAGGCATGGCTCGCCGGCCGTTCGACCCGTCTTCGCGCGGTTGGCTGAAGACCACCTATCAGCGCGGCGACATCTTGGACCGCGAGGCCGTTGACGCCCTGGTGGCGCAGGCCGACGTAGTGGTCCACCTGGCCTTCATCATCATGGGTTCGCGCGACGAGAGCGCCCGGGTGAATCTCGAAGGCACCCGCAACGTATTCGAGGCGACGGTGGCGGCCGAGCGGCCCCGGCGGCTGGTGTACACCTCGTCGGTGGCGGCATACGGCTACCACACCGAGGATCCCGTGCCGCTGACCGAGGACGTGCCCGCCCGGGGATCCGCCGAGCACTACTACTCCGAGCAGAAGGCCGCCTGCGAGGCGCTGCTCGCCGATATCACCAAGGATTCTTCGCTCGAGGTGTTCGTGTTGCGGCCGTGTGTCGTCGCCGGC